>JAAFHH010000214.1 GCA_013297545.1 Alphaproteobacteria bacterium | reverse complement strand
GCCAGGGCGCGATCCAATCATTCAGCGGGTTGTCGTCGAAACCGAACAGCACGACCGCCTGGTCGAGGCCCGCCTCGCGCAATGCCCGGTGTGCGCCAAAGGCGATCAAGTCCGACGCGCAGAACACTGCCCCCGGGACCGTGCCCGCGAGCAACCGCACCATCGCGCTGTGACCGATCGCCAGGTGATCGAGGCTGCGATCGGTCACCGGTTCGATGACTGCACGGCCCTGCCGGTCGGCCGCGTGGAGGAAACCGGCGACCCGATCCTCGGTCGCGGAGGAGGCGCGCGACGCGTGGATCACGGCCAGCGGTCCCGTCGGCACGCGGGTGATCAACGCGTCGGCAATCGCCGCCCCGGCTGCGCGGTTGTCGATGCCGATGAACGGTTCGTCCAGCCGCCCGGGGCAGCGGCGATTGACGAAGAGGAGGGGGGCCGGTCCCCCGAGTGCCGGCACCAGCTGCGGGCTATCCACCGCGCCCAAGAGAATGATCGCACGGGCCGCTTGGGCGCGCAGTTCTTGCAGGTATTCATCCTGCAGGTCCGGCTGGTCGTGGCTGTCGCACAGCAACATGGTGAGGCCGACGGCGCGCAGTGCGGTCTCGATCGACGCGGCCGTCGCCGCCATGGTCGGGTTGCCAAGGTTGGCGGCGATCACGGCGACCAGGCGGCTGTGGCCCTTGCGCAGCGCTTGTCCAGCGCCCGTTGGGCGGTAGCCGCAGGCCGCAATCGCTGCTTGCACCTTGGCGATCGTGGCGGCTGACGCCTTGCCAGTCTGGCCGTTGACGACGCGTGACACCGTCGCGATCGACACGCCAGCAGCGCGGGCGACATCGCTGATCGAGGCGGATTTGGTCATCTCGGCATCTCGCTTGTGGTTTTGAGCATGCGGGATTATACTCCAAGGGTAAACGTTTTCCTAAACGGAAAACACAAGACGAGCAACCATCCCGGGGGGGGAGGAAACCATGGGCATAGCGCGCACACTCGGTGTCGCGATGACGGCAGCGCTGCTGACCGCATTGCCAGCATCGGCACAGCAGCTGACGATTTGGCATGATCTTGGCGACAATGGCGTTGCCTGGTTCGAACGCGCAGGCGCTGAATTCGCCAAGACCCGGCCGGGCGTGACCGTCCGCTCGGTCAGCTACCCGACGGACCAATGGTTCGGCCGGGTGATCAGCGCGATCAACACCAACACCGCGCCGGACCTGATCTTCAACAACTACGAACGCGTGATCCGCATCCAGTCCCAGACCAACCGGGTGGCAGACTTGCGCTCGGCCCTGGCCGAGGTGGCCGACAAGTCGTTCTTGGGCGAAGACGACCTTAGGGTTGCGACGTTCCGCGATCGCATGATCATCCTGCCGGTGCAGCGCGTGCAGATGGCGTTTGGCATGCGCAAGAGCTGGCTCGACAAGGTCGGCGAGCCGTTCCCGGACACCTGGGAGGATGTGAAGCGCGTCGCCGCCAAGTTCCGCGACAATGATCCCGACGGCAACGGCCGCGCCGATACGTTCGGCATGGCGCTGCAAGCCGCGCGCCCGCGCGATCTCATCCACATGCTGGATCTGTTTGTGTTCGGATCGGGCTTGCGCCACACGCTGATCGACCCGGCGGGCCAGATCACGATTGAGCAGCCGGCGCACGCGCAAGTGCTGGAAGAATTCCTGAAGACCTACAGCGAGTATCGCTTCGTCGCACCGGACACGATCAACCACTCCTTCACCGAAATGTATCAGGTGATCCAGGGCGGTCGCGGCGGCATGTTCCGCGTCGGTGACTGGAATGTCCGCGGCTGGGACGCACCGGCCTCGTTGGGCGGGGACTTTGTCTCCGGTCCCTGGCCGAAGTTTGCGGCCAACCGCGACAACGCCGTGGTGATCGG
Organism: Alphaproteobacteria bacterium; assembly: GCA_013297545.1. Classification (GTDB taxonomy): domain Bacteria; phylum Pseudomonadota; class Alphaproteobacteria; order Elsterales; family Elsteraceae; genus RDXE01. Next base: position 3,973 of record JAAFHH010000214.1, on the reverse strand, counting down.
CGGCATGCGCGGCGTCGCCGTGCCGGAAAACAGCCCGAACCGGGTGCTTGCTACTGAGTTCGCGAAGTTCTTGCTCGGCAAAGAAGCCCAGCAGGCGTCGCTCGAACTGGTCGGTGCCGGCGTGCGCAAAGACCTCAACGTCGATGCGCTGTCGCCGCGCCAGCAGTACTTCGCGCGCGCCCAACACCGGTTGGTCGCCTACGACTTCCCGGAATCGATCCACACCTTCTATCCAGAACTGGAAGCAGCATTCCACCGCAAGCTGCTGCAGGGCCTGGCCGCGCCGCCGCGCGACTGGAAGCCGTTTATCGCAGAAACCGCCCGGGAGATGCGCGAGTTGGCGCAGCGTCTGGCGCGCAACTAGCCTCATGCTCCCCATGATCGACCGTGTCTGGCAGCACCGGGTGTTCTACGCCCTGGTGCTGCCGTTCGCGGCGCTGACCGGGGTGTTTGGGCTATGGCCGATTGTGCTGTCGATCCAGGTGTCGTTCACCCAATCGGCAACTGCACTCGGCTCATCTCCCGTCTATGTCGGGTTCGCCAACTACGCGGTCGTGCTGGCGGACCCGATCTTCTTGGCCTCGCTGACCCGCACGCTGACCTACACGGCGCTTGCCGTTGCCGCGAACCTTGCCTTCGCGCTTGGCATGGCGGTGTTGATCGACAGCCCGCGCCTTGCCCGTGGCTCGATGCTGTTTCGCCTGGCGCTGTTCTTGCCGGTGGTGACGCCGGATGTCGCGGGCTATGTCGTCTGGCGCTGGTTGTTCGACCGATCCTTCGGGCCGATCAATGCGGCGCTCGAACTGGCCGGTCTGCCAGCGTTCGGCGGCCTGTCCAGCACTCATACAGTGACGACGGCGGTGCTGATCGCGGAACTCTGGCACCACGCCGGCTTCTACATGACGATCTTCCTCGCCAACCTTGCGATGCGCGACAAGGCGCTGGAGGAAGCAGCGCAAATCGATGGCGCCAACGCCTGGCAGATCTGGTGGCGGGTGATCCTGCCGCAGCTGCGGCCAGCGATCGTGGTGAACTTGGTCTACGCGACCGTGCAGTTCCTAAAAACCTTCACGGTGGTGGTGGTGATGACCAAGGGCGGGCCGGCCGACAGCACCAACTTCATCAGCTACTACGCCTATCAACTGTTCGATCAGGGCCGCTACGGCGAGGCAACGGCGATGGCGTCGATCTTGTTTGCGATCGTGATTGTCTTGTCGCTGGGTGCGTTCCGCTTGACCGACCGGGCAGGTGCCCGGTGAGGCGCGGAGTGGCCGACCGGCTGGTGACTGTCGCGATGTACGCGGTCGCAAGCCTGGTCTCGATCCTGTTCCTCTATCCCTATTGGTGGATGTGCTTGGGCGCGCTGCGCACACCGCGCCAAGTGCTGGGCGACCCGCTGCGCCTGTGGCCGGAGGTCTGGGACTTCTCGATCTTCTGGGATATCGGCCGGATCGGCGGCGTTGATTTCTGGGTCTATGCCTGGAACTCCGCGCTGATCACCACGGCTGCCACTCTGCTGGGTGTTGCCGTCACCGCGATGGGGGCCTATGCGCTTGCCCGCAAGCCAGATCTACCGGGGTTCCGCTGGCTGCGCTTCGGGTTTCTGATCACCATCATGTACCCCTACATGCTGCTGGTGATCCCGGTCTATGTGGTGGTGTTCAAGCTCGGTCTGCTCGGTTCCTACGCGGGCATCATCCTGTTTCTGGCGCTGGGGCCGATCCAGTTCTTCTTGTTCGACCAGTTCTTCCGCACCCTGCCGCGCGAGGTGATCGAGGCCGCGATCTGCGATGGGGCGAGTGAGGTGCAGATCCTAGTGCGCATCATCCTCCCCATGGCGATGCCGGTCGCGGCGACTGTGACCTTGATCACCTTCCTGATCACCTGGTCGCAGTGGTTCCCGATCCTGGTGATTTCTCGGTCGCCCGACACCTTCACGCTGCCGGTGGCACTCTTGTCGATGAATGGCGAGCTTGGCTCCAACGTGCGTGGGATCATGGCGCTGGCGGTGGTGACCACATTGCCAGTCGCCGTCTTGTTCATTCTGGCCCAGCGCCGGGTGATGGCTGGGATTGCGACCGGAGCCGTGAAGGGATGACTGTGATAGATCGCATCGAGACGGCGCGGGCGCGCACGGCCGAGTTTCTGAGCACGCTGCAGGCACCGGGCGCGCCTGCTGGTGTGACGCGGATCTCGCCCGCGCACGATCCCGTCCACTGGCCCGGCGTGCTGCTGCCGGGCACCTACAATGCGGTGCTGTGCGCCCGGCTGATCGGGGCCTCGCTGCCCGCAGATCCAGCCGAGCTGATCGGTTGGTTCGAACGCACGCGCCTGCCCGATGGCCGCTTCCGCATCCACCAGATGCGCGACGACCAGGTCTTCAAGAAGCCAGACCTCGCCGAGACCTGGCGCTACATCGATTTCCACATCACCAACTACACGCTGGGCGCGATTGCAGCCCTCGATCCGACCCGCCAGCCAGACCTGACCTTTGCCGAGCCCTACCTCGACCCGCTGATCCTCAAGGCCTGGCTTGCGGACCGCGACTTCCGCGATCCCTGGCAGGAGGGCAACAACATCGTGAACCTTGGTGGGTTCCTGCTCGCTATGGGCGCGCGGGCCGATGCAGCGCTTGGCATCCTGTTCGACTGGCACGACCGGCTGCAGGAACCGACCACCGGCTTCTGGGGTGTCGGCCAGCATGGTGACCCGCTGCAGCTGCTGCATGCCATGGCGGGGTCCATGCACAACTACCATCTCTGGTACCGCACTGGACGGCCGCTGCCGCACCAGGATCGTGCCGTCGCCTACTGCCTCAGCCTGCCGCCCGTGGTGCACAGCGCCTGCATTGATGTCGATATCATCGATGTGCTGGTCCACGGCCTCGATGCTGGCGTTGCACCGGTCGCCGCCACCCACCAGTGGCTGCAGACTTGGCTCCACGCGATCCTCGCCGATCAAAACCCCGATGGTGGGTTCTGCGACGTGCGCACCGGCATCCGCCGGCAGGATGGCTGGGTTAAGGGCTATGAAGAGCCCCAGGGCCTGTCCAACACCTTCGCCACCTGGTTCCGCTGGATCGGCATCGCCATGGCGGCCGACGTGCTGTGGCCGGGCCGCTGGCCGTGGCAGTTCCGTTCTGGCGTTGGCATCGGCTATCGGTGGCGGCCATGACAGCTGACGATCCCTTTGCCCATCTGCACGATGAAGGCTACGCCGATGCCGTCTCGACCCGCTGGATCGGCTGGCGATCTCTACTGCAGCGGGGCGGCCGGGAGGGGGTGAGCCTCAGCGGCCCGTGGCGTGCGACGCTTGATCCGTTCGATGAAGGCCTGCGCCAGCGCTGGTACGCGCTCGATGATGCCGATCCCAGCACCTGGACGACCCCGCGCGACTATGAACCAGCCGGTGCCACCGCCGTCACCGTGCCCGGTTGCTGGAACCTCGAACGGTTGGACTGGCGCCACTACGAAGGCGCGGTCTGGTACGAACGCCTGGTGACCATCACCCCGACACCCGGCCAGCGCAGCATCCTCTGGTTCGGTGCGGCGGCCGAGACCGCACGGGTGTTCCTGAACGGCCAGTTCCTCGGCGCTCACCGCGGCGGCTCGACGCCGTTCGTGGTCGACATCACTGATGCGGCCGTGCCTGGCGACAACCGCCTGATGGTCCAGGTCAGCAACCGCCGCCGGGCCGATGGCGTGCCGATGGCGCACTTCGACTGGTTCAATTACGGCGGCCTGCACCGGGACGTGCGGCTGCTCACCCTGCCAGACCCGCACATCCGCCGCTGTCAGGTCTGGCTGCTGCCGGACCGGGATGCGATCCGGGTTGAGATTACGCTGTCCGAGCCGCTTGACGCAGTGGTTGAGATCACCATCGCCGGGCTCAGCATCGCCACGTCCGTGCCGATCACGCAGGGCCGCGGTAGCCTCGATATCGATGCCGCGCCGGACCTGTGGTCGCCCGAGAC
>JAAFHH010000212.1 GCA_013297545.1 Alphaproteobacteria bacterium | reverse complement strand
CGCCCATTGCAGCACTTGCATGCCGCCCATCGAGCCACCGACGACGGCGAACAGCTGGTCGATGCCCAAGTGATCAATCAAGGCCACCTGCGCGCGCACCATGTCCGCGATGGTGACCACCGGGAACTCAATCCCGTAGGCCCGGCCGGTCGCGGGGTTGAGATCGCGCGGCCCCGTCGTCCCCATGCAGCCGCCGATCACATTGGCGCAGATGATGAAGTGGGTGGCGGGGTCGATCGGTTTGCCCGGCCCGACCAGCGTGCCCCACCAGCCGGGCTTGCCGGTGATCGGGTGCGTGTCCAGCACGTACTGATCACCGGTCAGCGCATGGCAGATCAGCACGGCGTTGGAGCGCGCGTCGTTCAGCACACCGTGTGTGGTGTAGGCGATGCGCACACCATCCAACCGCTGGCCACTGTCCAGGGTGAGCGACGCGAGTTCCAGGAACCGGCCCGGCAGCGGGCGGGGGTGAAACGGCAGCACCACCGGCGATCCGCCGGGTGCAAGGATAGCTGATGTCGTCATAGACGGGCGGTTGCCACTCCCGATTGGAGGCTGATGACCAGCCTGGAACCCGTTTTAGAGCCTGCGGCGAAGCAGCACCTAAGTCAATTGATCGTTTGCCAGCCGGCGCGCTGGCACCTATGGCTTGGGACCGGACTGCAGGGCCCGATCATGACCAAGACCACCCGACCAGACATACCGAACTTGAGCGACCTTCGCCGCCAGATCGACGCGATCGATGATGAGATCCACGCGTTGCTAATGCGCCGTGCGGCGCTGGTCGACGGGGTCGCGCGCGCCAAACGCGACACCAACGCGCCGGGCCCGGGTATCCGGCCGGGTCGTGAGGCCGACATCGTGCGCCGCCTGCTCAGCCGCCACGAAGGCCCGTTCCCGCGCCGTGCCCTGGTGCGGGTCTGGCGGGAAATCGTCAACGCGATGACCAGCCTGCAGGGCCCGTTCGCGGTTGCGGTCCACGTCGACGATGGCGCGCCGGAACTCTGGGACATGGCCCGCGACCATTTCGGCAGCGTCGTCCCGCTCCGGGACCATGATTCGAGCAGTGCGGTCATCCGCGCGGTGCTCGACCAGCCGGGCACCGTCGGGGTGCTGCGCTTTCCCGAAGACGGCGATGCCGACCCCTGGTGGACGCAACTCGCGCACGCGGACCCAAAAGCCCCGCGCATCATCGCGCGCCTCCCCTTCGCGACCGAGGGCGAGCCTGAAGTGGACGCCTGCGTGATCGCGCGCAGCCCACTCGATGGCTCGAGTGCCGATCGCGCGCTGTTCGTCTTGGAAACCGCCGGACCGGTCAGCCGCGCGAGTACCCTCGAACGCTTGGGCCAGGCAGGCTTCCCGGCATCCATCCTCGCCACCCTTGCTGGCACCACGGCTGACAGCGGCCGCTTACTGTTGATCGAGGTGCAGGGGCGCGAGGAAACCCCGACTGTGCAGGCGTTGACGGCCGCCCTTGGCGAAGCGGTGGTTGCAGTCACCTGGCTTGGCGGCTATGCCGTGCCGGTTGCCCTGTAACCAGCGGACGCATGCACCATGGCGAGCCCACAGCCGAAGCCCGGCATTCTTGAGATCAGCGCCTATGTCGGCGGCAAGTCGAAGGCGCCGGCCGGAGTGAAGCCGATCAAGCTGTCCTCCAACGAGGGGGCGTTGGGGCCAAGCCCGAAGGCGATGGCGGCGTACCAGGCCGCGACCGCCAACTTGCACCGCTACCCCGATGGGGGTGCAACTGCGATCCGCGAGGCGATTGGCCAGCGCTACGGGCTTGATCCCGCACGCATCGTCTGTGGGGCGGGATCGGATGAGTTGATCGCGCTGCTGACCAAGGCCTATGCGGGGCCGGGCGACCAGGTGCTCTACAGCCAGCACGGCTTCTTGATGTACCCGATCGCCGCCAAAGGGGCGGGTGCAACGCCCGTCGCGGTACCAGAAATCCACCTGGCAGCCGACATCGATGGGCTGCTGGCGGCGGTGACACCGGCGACGCGCATCCTCTACCTCGCCAATCCGAACAACCCGACTGGCACCTTGCTGACCAAGGATCTGGTCGACCGGCTGCACGCCGGTCTGCCGGCCCATGTGCTGTTGGTGCTGGACGGGGCCTATGCCGAATACGTTGATCGCAACGACTATGACCCCGGCATCGAGCTTGCGAGCCGGGCCGACAACGTCGTTATGCTGCGCACGTTTTCGAAGATCCACGCGCTGGCGGCGCTCCGCCTCGGCTGGGCCTATGGGCCACCGGCGGTGATCGATGTGCTGAACCGGCTGCGCGGGCCGTTCAATGTTGGCCTGCCAACCCAAGCCGCCGGGGTTGCCGCATTGGACGACCAGCCGTTCGTCGATGCGGTGAAAGCCCACAACGACATCTGGCGGCCGTGGCTGGCAGCGGCGCTCAGCAAGCTTGGCCTTGAGGTTGTGCCCAGTGTCGCGAACTTCCTGCTGGTGCGCTTTGCGGACGCCGCGGCTGCGTCGGCGGCCTACCAGTTCCTGGAGCAGCGCGGCATGATCGTGCGGGAAATGGGCGGCTACGGGCTCGCCGATTGCTTGCGCATCACGATTGGCACCGAAGATGAGTGCCGCGCGGTGGCGGACGGCCTCACGGCGTTTTTCGCATGATCCAGCGGCTCGCCATCATCGGCATCGGACTGATCGGGTCCTCGATCGCCCGGGTTGCCCGGGAGAAGCAGCTGGCTGCCAGCATCGTGTGTGCGGACCGCAGCCAGGCGCACTGCACCGAGGCGCTGGCACTCGGAATCGTCGATGCCGCGTCGACCGATCCGGCCGATGCGGTGGCGGGGGCCGATCTCGTCATCATCTGCACACCGATCGGCACCTACGGGGCGATCGCCAAGGCGATTGCGCCGGCACTGGCACCCGGTGCGATCGTGAGTGACGTCGGGTCGGTCAAGCAGGCAGCCATCCTCGCCCTGCAGCCGCACTTGCCAGCACACGTGCATCTGATCCCCGGCCACCCGGTCGCTGGCACGGAGCATTCGGGGCCGGGAGCTGGGTTCGCCACCCTGTTCGATGGCCGCTGGTGCATCCTGACGCCGCTGCCGGATACGAATGCCGAGGCACTCACGCGCCTGGAAGCGTTCTGGCAAGGGGCGGGGTCCAACCTCGCGACCATGACCGCCGAGCACCATGACCGGGTGCTGGCGATCACCTCGCACCTGCCGCACTTGATCGCCTATACCATCGTCGGCACGGCGGCGGACTTGGAAGACCAGCTGCAGGCCGAAGTGATCCAGTATTCCGCCGGTGGCTTTCGTGATTTCACCCGTATTGCCGGCTCTGACCCGGTGATGTGGCGCGATGTGTTCTTGAACAACCGCGACGCGGTGCTGGAGATGCTCGGCCGGTTGCACGAGGACATTGCGCTGATGCAGCGCGCGATCCGCATCGGCGACGGCCAGACCTTGCAGGATCTGTTCACCCGCACGCGGGCGATCCGCCGGGGCGTGCTTGCCGCCAAGCAGGCGTGAGGGCGCTGGCAGCTCTGCTGGTGGCACTGGCTCTGCCGGCAGCAGCGGCAGACATCAAGCGCTGTGGCCCGAGCGATGGCCCGGAGTGCCTGGCGTTCACCAACAACACCAACCGCATCGATCTCTCAATGGCCGCGGGCCCAGCCCCGATCTGCAATGCCAATGAATTCCGCCGCCGCTATCGCCGGGCGCCGTGCCCGACGGACACAGTCTGGGTGTGTGATGCCGCGCTGCGCGTCAGTGTCTGCCTGGACCGCACCTTGCGCACCGGCCCCGATCGCCGGCCACTCGGTGGCCAAACCCGTGAGGCGTGCGCCGCCTGGTGCGAGACCCGCGACCGTCGCTTGCCGACCAACCACGAATACCTCACCGGCTGCCGCGGCACGCCGGTCGAGGCCTGCCTGCCGGCAGAAGCCCGCCACCCGATCATCGCCCGCCTGCAATCGGGCCAACCCTGGCAGGTCGAGGACACCAACTGCCGGGCGGCTGACAATGCCTGGCGCCAGACCTGCATGAGCGACCAGAGCTTGAACGCCCCGCTCAATCGGCCGCGGCCGCGCTGTGTCACCCCGGGCGGTCTGCGCGATATGGCCGGGGTGCTGGGCCAATGGGTGTCCGATCCCGTCGAACGACCGGGGCGGACAGCGCTTGGCCAGTTCAACGGCGGTTTCTGGGCGCAACCGACCTCGAGTTGTAGCTATACCACCACAGCGCACCCGCCGGACTGGTCGGACTATTCGATCGGCTGCCGCTGCGCGTTGGATGCCGTGCGATAGGAGACGGTGATGCCCATACGCCCCGCTACCCCGGCGGACCTCGATCGGATTGCCACGGTTTGGCACGGCGGGTGGCACGCCGCCCACGCCGCGCTTGCCGACCCGCGCCTGACCGCCGCGCGCACGGAGCCCAGCTTTCGCGCCCGCCTGATTGATCTCTGGCCCGATTGCTGGGTGATCGAGGTCGAGGGTGCGATCCGCGGCATGGTGGTGCTGGAGGGCACCGATGTCGGCCACTTGTTCCTCGATCCCACCTGGCGCGGCCGCGGGCTCGGCCGGCGGTTGCTGGCGCATGCGGAAGTGATGCTGGCCCGGCGCGGGGTTGCCACCGCCCGGCTCGACTGTGCGCGCGACAACGCCGCTGGCGTGGCGTTCTACCACCGCGAAGGCTGGGTCGAGCAGCCGACGATCGATAAGCACTTCGATATTGGCGGTGCGATCATCACCGCACCAACCCGCCCGTTCACCAAGGACCTAACCGGTGGCGACCGGCTGACCGCGATCCGCCAGGCGGAGTTGCACGTCGCAACCGCCTGGCCAGCCCTCCACACCGCCTGGGATGGCGAGTGGCTGATCCGCATGAGCGATGGCTTCACCGGCCGCGGCAATTCGGCTGCGCCCTTGACCCGCGACGATACCGGCCGCGAGGCGCGCCTTCAGCGCACCGTCGCAGCCTTCCGCCGCCAGGGCATCACGCCCACGATCCGCTTGTCGCCCTTAGCGCCGCTTGCCCTCGATCTTGACTTGCTGGCAGCCGGCTGGCGGCTGCATCACCCCTCGATCGTGCTGGCGGGGCCGGCGGCGCACGCCAGTGCGGACCGCACCGTCACCATCGACCCCGCGATCAGCGATGCCTGGATGGCGGACTGTGTCGCGATCGGCGGCTGCCCAGCCGAACATCAGGGCACCATGACCCGTATGCTGACCGGCATGATCCCGGAGGTTGGGTATCTGCGCTTGGAAGAAGACGGGCGGCTCGCGGCCGTGGCGATCGCCGTGATGACCGAAGACACCGTCAACCTGTTCGACGTCGCAGCCGACCCCACCCGCCGCCGGCGTGGCTATGGCCGGCGGATTGTCGAGACCGCGATGGCCTGGGGCCGGGCGCGCGGGGCTGCCCGCGCACTCCTGCAAGTGGCTGCTGGCAACGACCCGGCAATCGCGCTCTACCGCGGCCTCGGCTATCAGGAACTCTACCGGTATCACTACCGGGTGTTGGACTGAGCTATTTGCCGTCCAGCAGCTGCTTCAAGCGCCCGTACTTTTCGACGTCGCCACTGATCAGCTCGGCAAACGCGCGCCGCGTGCCGCCAACGGCATCGAGGCCCGACGTCAGCAAGGTGTCACGCACGCGGGCAACACCGAGTGCGGTGTTCACATCCGCATTCAGCTTGTCCGCGATCGCAGCCGGCAGATTGGCCGGGCCGAACACGCCAACCCATTGGGACAATGCCAAGTCTTTAAAGCCGGCATCCTGGAACGTCGGCACGTCGGGCAGGCTGGTCGAGCGGCTCTCCCCCGATTGCGCCAGCAAGATCAGGCTGCCCGCCCGGTGGAACGGAATCGCGGGTGCCGCCCCCATGGTCGCGAGCTTGATGTGGCCGCCGGTCAAGTCGTTGATCAGCGGCCCGCCGCCGCGATAGGGCACTAGATCG
>JAAFHH010000211.1 GCA_013297545.1 Alphaproteobacteria bacterium | reverse complement strand
CATCGTGTTCCTCTCCTCCGCCGGTGGCCACGGCACCGACACTGCCGATGTCGACGCGAGCCTGACCAAACCGATCCGCTTTCACACCCTCGCCGAACAGCTGGCCGCGGTGCTGGAGGTTGCGAGCCCGGTGCCGGCCCAAGCCCGCGTCGCGGTTGCCGCAGCCCCTCTCACTGCGTCGAGCGGGCGGCGGGTGCTGTTGGTCGAAGACAACCCGATCAACCGCCAGATCGCGATTGCCTACGTGACCTCGGCCGGCCACCAGTGCCTGACCGCGGTGTCTGGCGAAGCCGCGCTTGAGTTTGCAGCAACCGAACCCCCACCGGATCTGGTGCTGATGGACGTGCAGATGCCCGGCATGGACGGCACCGAGGCGACGACCCGGCTGCGCGCGCTTGGTGGGGCGTGGGCGAGTATCCCGATCATCGCCATGACCGCGCACGCCATGGCGGGCACCCGGGAAAAAATGCTAGCCTCAGGCATGACCGACTACATCTCCAAACCCGTCGCGCGCGACCAGCTGCTGGGCCTGTTGAATCAGCATTTGGCCGAAGACGCAGCGATGGATGTCAGCACGCTCACCGTGTTGCACGACACGCTGGGGGCCGCCCCTTTCACCGCTCTCGTGCACACGTTCCGATCGGATCTGCAGCGCCGTGCCGGCCAGATCGAGGCGGCGGGTGCGGCTCTTGCCTGGAGCGATCTGGAGAATACCGCCCACGACCTTGCAGGCTCCGCCGGGGCCATGGGCGCAACTGGTCTCGCCGAGACGGCCCGCCGCCTGATGGCAGCAGCGCAACGCCAGGAGGTCGGCACCACCAAGTCCCTGGTGGCGGAGCTGATGCGCCTGATCCGCAGCACGGACGAGACGGTGGCGCGCGTGTTGGCGGGGCAAGGCTGATCCGCCGTGTCGCCGGCGCGCCTCGCACTGGCGCTCGCCGCCGGCTTGGTTGGGCTCTGGCTGCTGTTGGCGACGGCTTTGTTGGCGAGTGGCGGCCTGCCAGCGGCGGCGAGCGGGCGGATGATCGCCGTGTTCGTCCCCAGCACGTCGGCCGACCAGGCGCTGCTGAACATCGCCGCCGCTGATGCACAGATCGTGCGTGGCAGTTGGTTTCCGTTCGCCGTGCTGGTCCACGACGACGCCCCGGGCCTTGCCGGCCGGCTGCGCGATGCCGGTGCGGTGATTGTCGCGCGTGAGATGGTGGCGGCGTTCCTGCTGGCGGGTGGCTGTGTTGGTGGTCACGCAGTCTTACCGCTGCCGCGCTTCGGGTCTGGGATGTAGAGCCTCCGGGCAACGGTGACCGCGTTGTGGTGACGGCGGCACTGGCATACAGTCGGGAAAAGCCCACGGAATGGCCATGACTGCTCTTGATCCCAGCCTGCTGCAGTGCCTCGCCGACCGTGGGACGGGTGATGCGGAACTGCGCGCATTGAAGGCGCAGATCAGCGCTGATCCCAGCGGGTCTGATGTCGACCTGTTGCAAAACCTGCTGGAATACTACCACGCGCTGCCGGATCGGCTGCCGGCGCGGATTGATCCGATTGAATACCCAAAGCTCGCCAGCGCCATGGGTCATCTTATGGTGCTGGATGTTTTGCCAGGCGATTACTATTACAGACTGTATGGATCGAGGATTGCGACGATCGCTGGATTTGACATGACCGGCAAGAAAACCTCCGAGCTGCCGTTTTCACTGCCCGGCCGGTTCTTCCTCGGCTGTTATGATTGGGTATGCCAGACCAAGCGCACCTTGCTGAGTTACCACATCGCCCCAACCACCGTGAACGCCCATGGCTGGCACCGGTTGGCGCTGCCGTTTGAGGTCGATGGCCGGGTGACCCGGCTCTTGGTCGGTAACATCAATGAGGGTGAACGCCATCGCCGCCGGTCGGGCTCACTGCACCTATAGGGCGATCACATCGGCGACGCTGCTGCCATCGAACGTCACCCGTGCGTGTTCGCCCGGGCCAATCCACTGGGTTTTCACCACACTGCCGAGCAGGATGACGGTGCCAGCTGCAAGCGCCGTGTGCCCGGCGAGCCAGATCAGCGCGTTCACGGGATCGCCCAGAATGTCTGCACCCCGGCCGCTGACGGTGGGTAGGCCGGTCTGCTCCAAACGGCCGACCAGGTGGCCGAGCTCGCGTGAGCGCCAGTCTGCAATCGGATCACCCAGGATCGCGGCGCGTTGGAAGAAATCATCGGCGACCAGGGTCGGCAGGTCCATCTTCGGCCAGTCGACGTAGCGATCCTCGACCAGTTCGATCGCGCCCATCACGTCTGCGATGGCGGTCAGCGCCGTGGTGCGGTCGACCGCGCCGCTCAGCGGGTGTGCCAGGCGCACGGCGATTTCGCACTCAATGCCGAGCCGGCGGTGCGCGCTTGTCGCGACCTCCAGCCGGCGGTGGTGGATGTCTGGCGCCCGGATGCCGCCGGCGCAGGGGTGGGCGATTTTCATGTAAGCCTGCATCACCGGCGTGGTGCAGCCGATCTTCCAGCCGGCCCGGTCGCCGCGGCGGGCATGGATGGTGTGCTGCAGCTGGTAGCCGGCCGCCAGATCGGTTGGGCGCAGGGCGGCTGGCAGGCTGTCCAGCGGCTCGACGCCGTCACGCAGGCGGATCAACAGGTCAGCAGCGTCCATCGGTCCCACCCAGCAACAGCGACAGGCGGCAGCCAAGCACACCAGCGTCGCTCGGGGCAATCGCCACGGTCTGGACGCCGGTACCGCCGTGCGCGTAGCGTGGCGGGTATGACTGCACACGACGACGCACCGCTCGACCCGGAAACCCTGCTGGTCCGCGGCGGCCTCAACCGCACCCCGTTTGGTGAGACGGCCGAAGCGCTGTTCTTAACCTCCGGCTATGTCTACGACTCGCCCGAACAGGCCGCCCGGCGCTTCACCGGCGAAGATCCGGGGTTCGTCTATTCGCGCTATTCCAACCCCACGCTCGCCATGCTGGCCGAACGCTTGCGGCTGATTGAGGGGGCGGAGAGCTGCCACCTGACCGCGTCCGGCATGGCGGCGGTGTACGCGGCGATGGTCTGCCACGTGAAGGCGGGCGATCACATCGTGTCAGCCCGGGCACTGTTCGGGTCGTGCCACTACATCTTGGCGAACATCATGCCGCGCTTCGGGGTGGAAGTGAGCTTCGTCGACGGCACAGATCTGGCTGCCTGGGCGGCGGCCTTCCGGCCGAACACCAAACTCGCGTTTTGCGAAAGCCCGGCCAACCCGACGTTGGAACTGGTCGACATCGCCGGTGTGGCCGCAATTGCCCACCGCCATGGTGCGCGCCTGGTGGTCGACAATGTGTTCGCGACCCCCCTGCTGCAGCGGCCGATGGCGCTGGGCGCGGATGTCGTCGTTTATTCCGCGACCAAGCACATCGATGGCCAAGGCCGTTGCCTCGGCGGGGCGATCTTGTGCGATGCCGCGTTTGGCAAAGACCAGATCGAACCCTTCCTGCGCCACACCGGCCCCGCCATGTCGGCGTTCAACGCCTGGGTGTTCTTGAAGGGCTTGGAGACCTTGGCGCTGCGCGTAGAGCGGATGACCGCGACCGCGGGCCGGGTGGCGGAAGCGCTGACCCGGCTGCCGACCGTTAGCCGCATGCTCTACCCGCACCACCCAAGCTTCCCACAATATGATCTCGCCAAGCGCCAGATGGCGGCGGGGTCGACCTTGGTTGCGTTCGAAGTGGCCGGTGGGCGCGGTGGCGCCTTCGCGTTCCTGTCCGCACTGCGCACCATCGACATCTCCAACAACCTCGGCGATGCGAAGTCGCTGATCACCCACCCGTCGACCACCACGCACCGGGCGATGCCGGAAGCTGATCGCTTGGCGCTTGGCATCACCGAAGGCTTCTTGCGCCTATCCGTTGGACTGGAAGCGGCTGACGATCTGATCGCCGATCTCGTCCGCGGCAATGCCGCCGTGCTCGCTCTGCATCAGCAGGCCGCCCAATGAGCGCGGTCGGTGCCCTCGCTCCCCAGGCGACCTGGGACCTGCTGCAGGCTGATCCCCGCGCGGTGTTGGTCGATGTGCGCACGACGGCCGAATGGGCCTATGTCGGCGCACCCGATCTGTCAGCACTCGGCCGTCAGCCGATCCGCTTGGACTGGCAGCAGTTCCCGACCATGGCGCTCAATCCCGGCTTCGTGGCGGCGTTGAGTGCGGCCGTGCCCGATCCGGCAACGCCGATCACGTTTCTGTGCCGATCGGGTGTGCGCAGCCTGGCGGCGGCCGAGGCGATGGCGGCGGCCGGCTACACCCACTGCTTCAACATCACGGGCGGCTTCGAAGGCATGCCTGACGCGCACAAGCACCGCGGCACGGTCGATGGCTGGAAGGTCGCGGGCCTGCCCTGGGTGCAGGGCTAGAACAGGCGCAGGATACTCTGCTCTGAGCGTGCCGTGATGCTGAGGGAGACGACGCCCAACTGCTGGCGGGTCTGCAGGGCCGTCAGGTTGGCACTCTCTTCGTTCAGATCGATCAGGGTCAGCTGCTCGGCACCGTCTTGCAGGGTTTGGGTGTAGGACTTGGTGAAGTCCGCCCGGATCGTCAGCACCGAGCTGATGGTGCTAAAGCGTTGCTGATCCGCGCGCAGTTTGAACAGCGCATTGTCGACCAATGCCTGGCGGGACGAGATCAGCACCTGGTTAACGCCAGCGATGGTGATCGATGGGATCGCTGCAATCGTGTCACTGCTCGCCACACAGGCACGCGATGGGACCGAGGCGGTCGACCCGACGGATGGTGCGGCCTGCACGGCCGCGACTGACTCCCGACTGGCGATCGAGGCCACCGACGCGACCGACGCCCGGCTCGCCTGCGAGGGCACGCTGTCGGGGTTGGTGGCAGTCCCGGCCTGGCTTGGCTGGCTGGCAGCACTGGCGATCGAGTCCATCGACGCGATCGCGGGTTCTGACTGGCGCAGCGTCACCGCCGCGACAGAGGCGAGCGAGGCGATCGAGGAAATCGTGGCAACCGACGCGATCGAGGCGCGCGATGCCACCGATGGCAGCGCTGTGGTGAAGGTGAAAAACAGATTGGTGGCAACCGTCGTTAGCCCAAGACCAGTTGTGGATGAATTCAGCGCGGTGATTTGGATATCTTGCAGGCCATCTGGCCCCCCGACGCGGATATCCAACACCTGGCTCGCGTTGTTGATCAGATTGAAGCTTTGGTATGTCGCATCATTGGCGATGGCGTCGATCTGCTGGAGTGCGAGATTGTACTTCTCGGTCACTTGCCTGGATTCGACCGCGGTGACGGCGCCGCTCAAGCTGAACAGCAAGCCCTGCAGCTGCTCAACCATGCGAGCGATCCCGGCGAGCCCCGCCAAAGTGGACGCGAGCGCATTGCGGCCAAGTTCGATATCGACCAAGCCAAAGCTGAACGCGGCCGCCCGGCCGAGCAGCGCGTCGGCTGCGGAAAAGGCAACCGGATCGTCAAACGAGGTCGCGACTTTGAGCCCGGATGCCAGCCGCCCGGTGGTGCGCGCCACGGCGTCGCTGGTCGCTTGCAACGACAGCAAATTCGTTCGCGTCGAGAGTGACAGCTTTATCTCGCCCATCGGCGCGCCAGGGAACCCACAGTTGCTCTGGCTTGACCATGCCAGAGCTGTGTCGGTGCTGCAATCATGGTTAACAAAATAGTCGACTACCCATCGGTGTAGCGGTGGTGCTGGCCCTGCCAATCGGTGATCTGCCAGCCCGCATCATCGGGCGCGATCAGCGGTCCGGCGATCGGGACTTTGCCGGCACCGCCCGGCAGATCGAGGACATAGCGCGGCTGGCAGAGGCCAGAGACCCGGCCCTGCAGGGCCGCCACCAGGCGCTGGCCCTCAGCGATTGTGAGGCGAAAATGGCTGGTGCCGGGGGCGAGGTCGCCGTGATGCAGGTAGTGCGGTGTGATGCGCAGCTCGACCAGCCGGCGCATC
>JAAFHH010000210.1 GCA_013297545.1 Alphaproteobacteria bacterium | reverse complement strand
GCGGCGAGGGCCGCCGCAGATGCCGGGGTCTTGACGACCAATCGCCGCGCCAGATCGTCAATCAGATCGGCACCGTCGGTGAAGACATTCTCGTCGAGCCCGATATAGTTGAGGATCATGGCACCATACCGCTGAGTCAGTCTGTCGCCGCGCAGCGTCCAGATCGGCGTGCCGTGGGATAAGTATTCCGTAGTACTGAGATGACCATTGCACGGAAAAGCGTCGATCGCAGCGTCCATGGCACTGACGCCAGCGGCATATTCGATCTGACCGAGGATGAATAGCTCTAGCTGTTCGATATCGACCCCGCGCGAGACAAGACGGGTTTCCAGATCTTTCCTGTAACCAGCGGAACGACAAGAATGATAGAAGAAACTGCATTCCGGATTCTTCACCAAGAATCTGGCAAGCAGATCCAGAAAAATGTCCGACACCTTACGCGCATTGCCGGTCGTGCCGATCCGGTAGCGCCGCGGACGCGCAGGTACCGCCGACGTCGAACCGCCAGAGGCCCACCAGCTCGCTTTACGCACCGCCATGATCGGTTCCTCGATCGCGACCAACGCCTCGCGGGTCGTCGCAGCGTTGAGCGCATCGAGGACGGCGCGATCGCCGATCAGTGAATCGATTGACGTGCTATGGGCCGAACTAAAAAAATTCCCATACATTGCCTGTCGACCAGCAACGCGTGCCTCAATAATCATGTCACTTGCTGGATTAGATCCACGGCCGTTCAAATCAATCAAAAGATCAATCTCCGCAGCTCTGATTTGGTTTACTGCGAATCTCACGTCTTCAGGATCATATTCAATCAGAAAATCGAATCCAAGATCTCTCATTTCACGCTGAGATCCCGTAGGTGTTACACCAATTACCTGGTAAAGCCCTCGATCATGCAAAGCGGGAAAACAAAAATCGATACCACCACCCAGAGAATCCCAGAAATAACCGATCCGAACAGGTTCTTTCGTACGCTCGCTTCTTCCTAGCCATACGGGCAACTGTTGAAACTGTGGATCTGAACGTAAGCTTGCGACGTACTTTTTATGAATATCTACCAGTGGCATTCGATTCGGTATACCATCAAACTGTGAATGAACAACGAGTAGACTAAGCGCATTGAGTCGGACTTCATGACTGAGATATGGCCAGTCAATGGCCTGTTCTACAAGTGATATGACGGATTCGGATCGACCATCATTATGAGCAAGGATGGCTTCGTTCAAGCAAGATAATATTTGGGATTCGGTAACTTCAGTCATTGATTCAGCTCGTAGTGAATAGCAGAGATATGCGGGCGGACAGTGTTTTCGCCCTTGTTTTCAGAAAGTAGCGCGTTTCCTCGCGGACTGGGAGGCGTGTGTATGCAAGCCTCAATCGTCATGGTTTAGTGACGATACCGAAAGCTGCTGTTCCAAAACCTACGATCACTCTCGACCGATCGGCTGAACTCGGCGCAAACGGCACCTAACGGATCGATCATCAGTCCCCCCAATCATCTTGCCGCCGTGATCACCGTCTCGACCGGCGTCGCACCGGCGATTGTCTGATACACCACGCAATAGCGCTCGGTGAGCTTGTGCAGCAGCGCAATGCGCTCCGGCGTCTCGGTCGTGCCGAGCGCGAAGGTGAGGCGGATGGCGCGGAAGCCGACCGGTGCGGCCTTGTCGACGCCGAGCGTGCCGCGAAAATCGAGGTCGCCCTCCGCACGCACCGTGCCGCCGCTGAGATTGAATTCGAGGGCGGTAGCGACGGCCTTCAAAGTGACGCCGGCGCAGGCAACCAAGGCTTCGAGCAGCATGTCGCCCGAACAGGCCTGGAGGCCGCTGCCGCCAGTCGCCGGGTGCAGGCCGGCTTCGATCAGCGCGCGGCCGGTTTCAACCCGGCACGCGATGCCATCGCCGTCGAGGCTGCCGGTGGCGGCGAGCGTGATGACCGCGGCCTCCGGGTCAGTCTTGTAGCGGTCTTTCAGCGGCGTTTGCAGGCCGCGCAGCGTTTCAGCGTCCATCGGGTCTCTCCTCAGGCGCAGTCCTGCCACACCAGGGTGCGGCCGAGCAATGCAGCGGCGATGGCATCGGTCAGCTTGCCGAGGATCGCGAACAGCACGATCGCCGCCAGGATCAGTTGTGGACGGCCGGCCTGCTGGCCATCGGTGAGCAAGTATCCCAGGCCTTCAGACGCACCCATCAGCTCGGCTGCGACCACGAACATCCACGCGAGCCCAAGGCCACCGCGCACCCCCGTGGTCCAGGCTGGCAAGGCCGCCGGCAGCAGGATTTTCACGGTCAGCGCCAGTTTCCCCATGCCAAACGCCCGGCCGAGTTCGATCAGCCCGCGGTCCGTGCGCGGCAGCGTGGTTGCCAGCGCCAGATAGACCGGGAAGAACGCACCCAGCGCGATCAATGCGACCTTGGACGCCTCAAAAATCCCGAGCCACAGCACGAACAACGGTACCCACGCGATCGACGGGATCGCGCGCAGCGCCTGCACGGTTGGATCGAGCAGGCGGAACACCAAGGGCTGTGTGCCAGTGAGAATCCCAAGCGCGGTTGCAGCAGCCGTGCCAATCGCGAAGCCAGTGGCGACCCGGGCGAGGGTCGCCAGCGTGTGGCTGATCAGTTCGCCCGAATGCCACAGCAGCGCCAGTTCTGCTGCAACGGCCGACGGGGTCGGCACCAACCGGTGCTGCCAGAGACCACTGACCGCCAACACCTCCAGCAGCACCGCTAGGCTCACCGGCACGATCAGGCCAGTCAGCCCGAGTGGCAGCGGCCAGGGCCGGGTGCGTGGTGCGGGTGGCCCCGCGACCAAGGCGGAGGCTGCAAACGCCGCGGTCATCGCTGGGCCAGGCGTTGGGTCCACGCCTGATGCACCAGTTGGCGCACCATCGCGTCGACATCGACAGCGGCCTCAATCACGCCCGCCTGCTGGAGTGCTTGGCCCGCCCCCAGGATCGCGGCCGTCGCGGCATCGCCGAGCCGTGGATCGCTGAGATCCGTGCGGGTCAGCTGGCGCTCCGCCACCGGCAGATCAATGCGAGCCGCCTTGGCGAGCAGATCGGCCAGCCGCTTCGGGTTGGTGATCGCGGTCCGGCGTGCTGTCTCATAGGCCGCGATCACGGCGTCGACCAGGGCCGGGTGGCGATCCGCCACCTCATCGCGCACAAGCAACGTGCCGTAGGTGTTCCAATCCGGCCGGCGGTGCAGGAACTGCGCGCCATCTTCCAATTCGGCCCGCGCCATCAGCGGGTCAAGCCCGGCCCAGGCGTCGACCTGGCGGCCCGCCAGCGCTGTGCGACCATCGGCGTGCTGCAGTAGCACGAGGCGCACGTCGCGTTCCGTCAGCCCTACCGAGGCGAGTGCGCGGACCAAGAAGATGTGCGGATCGGTGCCACGGGTGACGGCAATGCGCTTGCCGGCAAGGCCACGCAGATCGGTGATGCCGGCATCCGGCCGGGTCATCAGGGCGGTCCATTCCGGTTTGGAGAACACATAGACCGCGCGCACCGGGTTGCCGTTGATCCGCCCGAGCAGGGCCGCTGCCCCCGCGGTCGACCCGAAGTCGAGCGACCCGGCGTTCAAAAACTCGAGCGCCTTGTTGGACCCGGCGGACTGCACCCAGCGCACGGTGACACCGGGCAGGGCCGTCTCGATCAAGCGGTCTTCGCGCAAGATCAAGCTGACCGGGTTGTAGGTCGCCCAGTCGATCGTGACGGTGCGCGGGCTCTGCGCCAGGGCTGGGCTCACGGCTGCGGCAACGAGTGCGGCAGCGAGGAAGGTGCGTCGGAACATGGTCTGTCTCTCCACCGAGAAGTCGGTGACGAACCATGGCGTGGGGGCGGCGCGTTTGGCAGCGTCGAACCATTGACGCCCGCGGCAGTGGCGTTTGCGCTTACTGCCGCCAGACCGGTGCCACTTTGAACCCGTCCAGCAGTTTCGCGTGGGCGGCCACTTCGTCCGCTGACGCTTCGTGCGGGCGGGCCGGGCGGGCGACACGTTCGGCGCGGCGGCTTGCGCGCACTTCAGCCGAGCGTTCGCTCGCAAGCCCGAGCCCGCGTTGCCGCCCACCGGTCAGTTCGATGTAGACCGAGGTCAGCAGGTCGACGTCGACCATGGCGCCGTGCAGGGTGCGGTGGCTGTTGTCGATGCCAAAGCGTTTGCACAAGGCATCGAGAGAGGCGGGCGCGCCTGGAAACAGCCGGCGCGCCTGGATCATCGTGCACAGGCTTTCGTTGCTGAGCGTGCGGCCACAGCGCTGGTATTCCGCGCGCAGAAACTTCATGTCGAATTCGGCGTTGTGGATGACGAGCCGGGCATCGCCCAGAAACTCCGCCAAGCTGTCGACCAACTCCTCGAAGCGCTTGTGGGTCGCGAGAAAATCCGCGCTGAGGCCGTGGACCCGAAAGGCTTCTTCCGGCATGTCGCGGTCCGGGTTGAAGTAGCGGTGCCAAGTCACGCCGGTGGGGGCGCCATGCAACAGCTCGAGGGCGGCCAACTCCACCACGCGGTGGCCGGAGCCCGGGTCGAGGCCGGTGGTTTCGGTATCCAGGATGATTTCACGCATGGATCGCTCTGGTCAGGGCACGGTGGGTGACGGCAAGGCCAAGACCGGACGGGATCACCCGGTCAGCGCGGCGCCGTTTGTCTGCGTCCGGCATTTGTTGACTGAGGATACGGCGGAAGGTCTCGATCGTCATCCCCGGCCGGCGCAACACGCGCGCGCGCTGCAGGAAGGCCGGAGCAGAGACGACCAGCACGACATCAATGCCGCGCTGTCCGCGGCGCTCAAACAAGAGCGGCACATCGAGCGCAACCCGGCGCCGGCGCTGCTGGCGTGCCCGGGCGAGGAACTGGGTTTCCGCAACGCGTACCAACGGATGGAGGATCGCTTCGAGGTCGGCCAGAGCGGCGGGATTGCCAAACACCTCGCGGCCAAGCGCTTTGCGATCCACCGCTCCGTCAACCACCACACCGGGGAATCGTGCCGCCACCGGCGCAACGGCGATGCCACCGCCCGCCATCAGCTGGTGTACAGCGGCATCCGCGTCATGCACCGGCATGCGCAAACGGCGCAGCATTCGGGCAACAGTCGACTTGCCCATGCCGATCGAGCCAGTGATGCCGAACACCCGCATCACACACCGAGCACGTGGGTGCGCAGCGGGGCGGTGACCGTCGGCCGCACGCCGAACCACGCCTCGAAGCCAGGCACGGCTTGGTGCAGCAGCATGCCGATGCCATCGACCGCGACCAGGCCACGTGCCTTGGCAGCCGCCAACAGCGGGGTCTCCGGGGGGGCGTAGACCAGATCCGCAATCACGGTGGTGGCGGCGCAAGCGCTCAGGTCAATCTCCAGGGCTGGCTGGCCAACCATGCCGAGGCTGGTGGTGTTGACGACGAGCGCCGCGGTGGCCAGCAGGCCCGGCACCTGATCCGAGCCCGCCGCTTCAACTGCAGGCCCAAGACTGGCGGCGATCGCCGCCGCTCGCTCAAACGTCCGATTGACCAAGGTCACTTTCGGCACGCCTGCATCGATCAAGGCGACAGCAGCTGCGCGCGCAGCACCGCCCGCACCCAACAGCACGGCCGGCCCCGCTTCTGGCCGCCACGCCGGCGCCAAGTCCTGCAGATTGGCCAGGAACCCGTAGCCATCCGTGTTGGTGCCGTGGATCGTTCCATCCCGAAACACCAACGTGTTGACTGCGCCAATCCGCTG
Source organism: Alphaproteobacteria bacterium (assembly GCA_013297545.1). Classification (GTDB taxonomy): domain Bacteria; phylum Pseudomonadota; class Alphaproteobacteria; order Elsterales; family Elsteraceae; genus RDXE01. The sequence goes on along the minus strand of JAAFHH010000210.1, from coordinate 242 downwards.
GGCCAGCGGGTCGACGCTGTCGCAGACGGCAAAGGCGGCTTCCTTATGCGGGATCGTCACGTTCGCGCCCGCAAACCCGAGCTTGGGCAGCATCCGCACCGCATCGGGAAAGTCGGCCGGCGCCACCGGCAGTGGGATGTAGTAGCCCGCGACTTTCAGCTCCGCCAGCCAGAACCCGTGCAGGCGCGGCGACTTGCTGTGGCTGATCGGCCAGCCGATGACACCGGCGAGTGCCATCTACA
>JAAFHH010000021.1 GCA_013297545.1 Alphaproteobacteria bacterium | reverse complement strand
GTACCCATCGCCTTCACGTAAATAAAGGTCGAGGTCGGCCGTCATTCCACTCAGCTTTGCGGTAACGAAGCCCGTACGATCGGCGACGAACTGATAGACATCGCGGCGATCGATCGACGAAATCGAATCGGTTACAGTGAAGTTAGACGTTCCCATGAAGCGGGGATTGTCGATATCCTGCCCACCATCAATCCTGGGTGGCGGCGGTGTCAGGCCATACAGGAAGTTCGCACCGTTGATTTCCGACGAGGTCAGGTTTCGCGTGTTGTTAACCTGAAAATACATGATCGCGTCGGGGTTGGATGAGTGCCCAAGACCGAGGGCGTGGCCGATTTCATGCAGTGCTGTCGAACGATAGTCGGCACTTGAGAAGGTATCGCCGGTATCCATGTAGATGGCGGAGTGGCGAGTGACCGACCCCCCGCCCCAGGACCACCACTGGGCTTGGCCGACGACGCCATTGCTGCCATCGATGAAGCGCTCCCCAACCCGGATCTGCGCGCCGGAGGCGTCGGATACTTCGACGAAGTCAATCCCGGTTGCCGCTTCCCACTCCGCAAAGGCGGATCGGAAGATGTTCTGGCTTTCGCTGTTCAGTGCCCGCGTAAACGGCGAATAGCCGGAGAACAGCGACGAGTAAGTCGCACTCAAGTCCATGGTAGCAAAGCTCCACGCGACTTGTGCGCCGGTACGCACGTAGCTCCAGGATGAGCCAGTGGTGGTGTAGGAACCGGCCCCAATGTTGGTTCCGCTGTCGGCGGTACCGCCGAAGAAGCCGGAACACATCTGGCACGCGCAAAAACCGGCGGTGGCGCCGGAGTTAGAGCGGTCGTTGGGATCGAATACGGCTGTGGCGGTCAGCACGTGTAGCCTCCAGGGTTACTCTTTACGGCGCAGGTGCTACCATCTGGCGTGTTGAAGAGCTAGTGAAATTCCCGCTATGCCAGCACCCGGTGTAATGGCGCCGAGAGCTGTGCCCAGCGTCCGTCAAAACCCCGTCGCCCCGGTGCCCACGCCGAGTGCCTCCGGCGTGGAAAAGGCTCGCCGGCTGGCCGGCCGATCGCGCTCGACCTCAGCTTGGTCGAGGCGGATTTCCCGCGGGCTGATGTGGCAGGCGAGGTAGCGCGCTTGGTCCGTGCGCACGACCGCAAGCTGGCCGCGCTGGGCGGCGAGGTCGCGCTCGGCCGCGGGCTGATCGGCGAAGTGTTCGACGGTCAGCGTTACGGCGGCGCAGCGCGTGCCGTTGTCCGCTGTCACCGTGTGATCTTTTGCCAGCACGACTTGGTGACCGAGCCGCGGGCTAAACAGCACCGGCACGGTGAACCGGCCGCCATAGGCGGTGATCCACTGCAGCGCCAAGCGGCCGGGATCAAAGTCATGGGTATACCCAAGTGCCGCCGTGATCGCAGCACCGGCGCGGTGTACCGCATCATCCCCATGGAACGCGGCTTCGCTGGCATGCGCCGCCGGGGTGGCTGCCAGCATGGCCGCGATGGTGGCTGCGCGTGATCTCATCCGCATGGCAATCGTCTCCTCCCGCACTGTCATCATCAGTTTAGCAGATGCAAAAGAAAAGCCGCGACGGATGCAGGCGAACGCGCTATGGTGCGTGGCGGTTCTCGGTTCGGCTTGGGTTTCCAACAGGACGACGACCGGAGTCTGGGCGAAGCGTTCGCGCTTTGGCCCTGGGTAGCATTGCGTTTTGCGGTTTGGCCGGCTCGGCCGGCGCTGCGCCTGTAGAGGTGAGGTAAGGGCGAACATGGGTACGGGTAAGAGAGATTGGGAACGGGATCGGCCGCGGCGCCGGGGGTTTGACGACGATCACTTCTCACCGCGCGATGCGTTCGGTGCGGGTGGTGGTGGCGGGTTCGGTGCGCGCCCGGCGCGTCCGGCAATGCGCCAACCGCTGGTGGCGTCTGGCCCGATCGTCGAAGCGACGGTCAGCTGGTTCAATGCCGAAAAGGGCTTCGGCTTCGTGCAGCTGTCCGATGGCACGGGCGATGCGTTCTTGCACGCGTCTGCGCTGATGCAGCTGGGTGCCCGCGCCCCGCAGCCCGGCACCACCATCAAGTGCCGCTTGGCACAAGGTGCAAAGGGCCCGCAAGTGGCTGAAATCACTGAAATCGACGAGTCGACGGCGTCAGCCGCTCCGCCGCCGCGCGCTCCGCGTGCCGGTGGTCCGGGTGGTCCAGGCGGCGGCTTCGGCGGCGGCGGCGGTGGTGGTGGCGGTTTCGCCCCACGCGGCGGCGGCGGCGGCGAACGCCGCATCGACGACCGCGATGCCAGCGACATGCAGGGCACTGTGAAGTGGTTCAGCCCGGAAAAGGGCTTTGGCTTCGTTGTGGTCGGTGATGGTGGCAAGGACGTGTTCGTGCACGTTTCCGTGCTGCAGCGCGCCGGCCTGATGGGCCTGGAGCCGAACCAGCCGGTGCGCATGAAAGTCGCCCAAGGCATGAAGGGCCGTGAGGCCGTGTCGATCGAAGTCGACGGCTAATCGCTGTCTGACTGAGGTGGTTGGAGAACGGCGGTCCCTCGGGGCCGCCGTTTTTCGTTGGCGGCCACGCGTGCGCTCGGCAGACTTAGCCACCAGGGGGATGCGATGGCCGACTACATCGACAGCTGGTATGCCCGCGGGCTGGGCGACGATCACCACTACCCAGCACTCGCAGGCGCGCAGGACGCCGATGTCTGTGTGGTTGGCGGCGGCTTGGCTGGCCTCACCACCGCACTCGAACTGGTGGAGCGCGGCCGCTCGGTCATCGTGCTGGAAGCGCACCGGGTTGGCTGGGGGGCGTCTGGTCGCAACGGTGGGTTCGTCTCGGCCGGCTACGCCTGCGGCATGGGCGCGGTGGTGGACCGCGTCGGTCTGGACCATGCGCGCGAGCTCTATCAGCTGTCGGTGGAAGCGCGCGAGGCGGTGCGGAGCCGGATCGAACGGTTCGGCATTCCCTGTGGGCCGGTGACCCCCGGGATCCTGAAAGCCTCCCTCGCAGAAGATCCGGCCGATGGGATGGCGCGCGAGCAAGCGCAGCTGATGGAACGCTTCGGCGCCGCGCGCACGCTGATCTCGGCCGAGCAGCTGCGTAGCGTGCTCGCGACCAAGCGCTATGGGGCGGGTCTCCTCGATGAGAAGGCGTTCCACCAGCATTCGCTCAACTTCACCCGCGGCATCGCCGCTGCCGTCGTCGCGGCGGGCGGGCGGATTGCGGAGCAGTCGCCGGCCGTGCGCTTTGAGCGCGATGGCACGAGCCACATCGTCCACACCGCCGCTGGATCGGTGCGGGCAGGGGCAGTGGTGTTGGCGGCATCCGGCTATATCGGCTGGCTTTACCCCAAGCTTTCAGCCGCGATCGTGCCGGTTGCCACCTACGTCATGACCACCCCGCCGCTTGGGGACCGCTTGGCCCGGACGATCAAGGTGCCCTATGGCATCTCGGACACGCGGTTCTGCAACGATTACTACCGCCCGCTCAGCGACACGCGGCTGATGTGGGGCGGGCGAGTGTCGTCGAGCCAACCCTCGCCGGAGCGGATCGGTCGGATGCTCCACCGGGATATGCTGACGGTCTATCCGCAGCTGGCGGATGTGCCGGTCGAAGTCGCCTGGGGCGGCACGATGGGCTACGCGCGCCACAAAATGCCGCTGATCGGCACGTTTGGCGATGGCATCTGGTACGCGACCGCGTTCGGTGGCCACGGCATGGCGCAGACCAGCATCGGCGGTGCGGTCATCGGTCGTGCGATTGCCGAAGGGGATGATCGCTACAAGCTGTTCGCGCCTTGGGGCCTGGCGTTCGCCGGTGGCAGCTTTGCCAAGCCGATCGCCCAGCTGGTCTATTGGGGCCACAAGGCGCGCGATGCCTGGCGCGCACGCGCCGCTGCTTAAGCTTTGGGCGAGAAGGCGGCCGGCTTCATCACTTTGTTGTCCTGAGACATCACCATGCCATCGGTGCGCGCCAGAAACGCGGCCCACTCCGGGTCCGCATCGCGTTGCCCGCGCTTGATTTCCATGTCGGCCAGACTGTCGTAGCGCCAGATGTGCACGACTTGGTTCAAGGGGCCGATGACGCTGGTGTAGTAGCCGATCAGCTCCAGCCCGTGGCGGCGCTGGATCGGCATGGCGTAGGTCTCGAAGATCTCCAAGTACCCCGCGAGTTTGCGCGGCACCAGGGTGTAGGTTCGTACGTCCACAATCATCGTGTCCTCCATTGGCGCCAAGCGCTCCATGCCATCATCGCCCACACCAGTGCGGTGGTCGCGGCCAGCCCCATGGCGATCGGCCGCTCTACCAAGCGCAGCACGTCGCCATCCACCTTCATCAGCGAGGTGAGGAAGGTTTTCTCCAACTGATCGCCCAGCACCATGCCGAGGATGGCCGGCGCGATCGGGATATCGTTCTCCATCATGATGTAGGCGACGATGCCCATACCCAGCATGACCAGGATCGCGAACGGGTCGTTGTTCACGGCGTAGGAGCCGACCATGCAGAAGATCAAGATCAGCGGCATCAGATAGTGCCGCGGCACGGACAAGGTGAACCCGCTCGCCTTGATCGCCAGCCAACCGATCGGAAACATCGCGAGGTTGGCGACAAAGAACGCGATGAACAGGGCGGTGGTTTCCACCGGTGAGGTCTCAAAGATCATTGGGCCTGGCTGCAGCCCCTTCAAGAACAGCATGCCGATCACAATCGCCGTCACACTGTCGCCCGGAATGCCAAACACCAGCGCCGGGACCCAGGCGCCGGCGATGGCCGCGTTGTTAGCGGCACCCGCGTCGACCAAGCCTTCTTCCGATCCCTTGCCGAAGGTCTCCGGCGTTTTGGAAAAGCGCTTGCCGACGGAATAGCTGATCCAGGCCGCGATATCAGCCCCGGCACCTGGCAGAATGCCGATCGCCGTGCCGATCACATTGCCGCGCCACATGTTCCAGTGGTAGCGCCGCAGCACCTGCCACACGCCGAGGAAGACGTTGCCGAACTGTTGCTTGATCACCTCCACCGGCTGGCCGAGGGCGGTCACATTGCGGATGATTTCCGACACCGCGAACATGCCGACCATAGTCGCGATGAACGGCAGGCCTGAAAACAAGTCGCGCATGCCAAAGGTAAAGCGCGGGAAACCCGCCAGCGGGTCGAGCCCAATGGTCGCGAAAAACAGGCCGAGCAGCAGCGATACCGTGCCCTTCAGCATATTGCCGTGACAGACAAAGATCGCGCAGGTAAGGCCCAGCAAGACCAGCCAGAAGTATTCAAAGCTGGAAAACCGGATCGCAAAGTCCGCCAGCACGGGTGCCAGCAGCACCAGGATGACCGCACCAAACAGGCCGCCGATGGCACTGGTGACCAGGCAGATCCCCATCGCGAGCTCGCCGCGCCCGCTCTTGGTCATCATGAACGCGTCGTCGGTGTAGGCGGCGGAGGCGGGCGTGCCGGGGATGCGCAGCAGCACCGACGGGATGTCGCCCGCAAAGATCGCCATCGCCGTGGTCATCACCACGGCGACCAGCGCCGGCACCGGCTCCATGAAGAAGGTGACCGGGATCAGCAGTGCCACCGCCATGGTGGCGGACAGGCCCGGCATCGCACCGACGAACAAGCCAAACGTCGCCGCCGCCAGCCCGACCGCGAGCGTCGTCGGCTCGAACACCAGGGCGAGGGCTTTCCAGAAATTCGGGTCCATCAGTAGATCACATCGCGCATCAGGCCGAGCGGCAGGCTGACCCGGAGCCAGGAATAGAAGCCGATGTGGATCGCAGCCGTGGCGCCGGCGGCGATCACAGCGCTGCCGATCCAGGTCCCACCCAGCCAACGCATCAACACAAACAGCAGCAGAAACGCGGTTGGAATGAAGCCGAGCACGGGGGCGGCCAGCCAGTAGAACAGGATGGCGCCGATCACGAGCAGCACGTTTGCGATGTGGCGTGGGCTCTGCAGCCAGTCGCCGAGGCTGACCCACGCCTCCCCCGTCGCGCGGCGGCGCTGCAGGCCTTGAAGGACCAGCAGCGCGCCGCAGATCGCAAAGCCCACCGCGATCAGCACCGGAAAGTGGCGCGGGCCAAACTGCTGGCCCGGCACATTGGGAAAGCTGAGGGCTGAGGCGATGATCGCGGCCGCACCCGCGATCATCACCCCCCCAAGCACAGCGTCGTTCAATCGCACGACCGGGCTAGGTCCGCGCGATGCCGAGTTGGCGCATCACACCGCCAAACGCCTCGTTGGAGCGTTGGGCGAAGGTGGTGAGGTCAGCAGCACCCATGTAGTTGATGCCAAAGCCGCGGGCATCCATCGCCTGCTTCCAATCCGGGCCTTCCATGATGCGCTTCATCGTGGTGTCGAGGCGGGTGACGATCTCCGCCGGCATGCCCTTCGGGCCCATAAACGACAAGAAGCTCTCGCAGGTCCAATCAGACCCCGTGGCCTCCTTGACGGTCGGCACATCCGGGAATGCTGACACGCGGCTGGAGGTCATGACCGCCAGGCTGCGCACCCGGCCCGCGCGGATCAACGTGGAGGCTTCCGCAATCGCGCAGGGCACGATGTCGACCCCGCCGGCGACCAAATCCTGCAGGCCAGACGCCGCCCCATCAGACGGCACCCACGGTGCCGCGTTCGGCGCGATCTGCATGGAGGAGAGCAAGCCCGCAATCGCCAAGTGCCAGATGCCGCCTTGGCCCGTGCCGGAGGACTTGTGCCGGCCGGGGTTGGCCCGCACGTCATCGACCAGCTGCCGCAAATTCTGCCAGCGCGAGTTGGCAGCCACTTGCACGCCGGCCGGGATCAGGTTCAGCAGCGTGATCGGCGAATAGTCCGCCACGGTCAGCCGGGTCAGGCCCTGCCAGTGCATCATGCCGATTTCAACGGTGACGGCGCCGATCGTGTAGCCATCGGGGGCCGCTTCTGCGATCGCGGAATGGCCCACCACGCCGGAGCCACCAGTGCGTTGGACCACCGTGAACGGGTTGCGGAACTCGCGCTCCAGCAAGGTCGCCATGGTACGAGCGTGATAGTCCGTGCCGCCGCCGGCGCCCCAGGGCACCACGACGTTGACCGGCCGGTTTGGCCACGCACCCTGGGCCTTGACGATCGACGGAGCAGCCAAGGTGGCCGCGGCGGAGGCAGTCAAAAACGTGCGACGCTTCATGGTGGTTCCCCCCGGAACTTTTGTGGTTGTTCTAGGGCGAAACGATAGGCGCGTCCTTGAAGCCTTGTAAAGTGTAGGTCTTTAGGGCTTGGCGAACGAAGATGCTTGGCGCGCCAGTGCCTCGATGCCCGCCCAATCGCGCGCGGCCAGCAGCGGCTTCGGCACGACCCAGGACCCACCAACCGTCACGCAATTGGGCTCGGCCAGATAGGCCGGGATGTCCGTTGGGCGGATGCCGCCGGTTGGGCAGATCTGGATGTCCGGGAACACCGGGGCGAGCGCTTGCAGCCAACCTACCCCACCCACGACATTGGCTGGGAACAGCTTCAGCGCCGTGAAGCCCGCCGCACGCGCCGCCATCACTTCGCTGGCGGTTTGGACACCGGGCAGGAAAGGCAGGCCGATCGCCTGCACGGCGGCGGCGAGATCTGGCGTCAGGCCAGGCGAGACACCGAACGCCGCACCTGCGTCTTTAGCGAGCTGCGCGTGCTCGGGCGTGAGGATGGTGCCGACGCCAATGCTGGCCTCCGGTGCCGCCGCGATCATTGCCTTGACTGCATCCAACGCGGCTGGCGTGCGCATCACGACCTCGAACGTCATCACGCCACCAGCGACCAGAGCGCGCGCGAGATCAGCAGCGACACTGGCATCCGGAATGGTCAGGATCGGCATCACACACCCGCGCGCCAAAATGCGGCGCATCGTCTCGGCTGGATTGGTCATCGGCTCACTCCTTCGCCCGGCGACGATAGGTGGCGGGGTAGCGTGGCGGCAAGGACCGGCTGGCGGCGGGAAAGATCTGTGCTATCCTCAATTCCATGAGTGCAAGCGCTGTTCTCAATCTACAGAAAGCCGGGTTCTCAACCGAACAGGTCGAGGCGCTGGCGGCGTTTCTGGACACGCAGGCCTGCAGCAAATCGGATCTGATTGCTGAGACCGCGCCGATGAAGGCGGACATCGCGGTGCTCAAAGCCGACGTTGCGGTTCTCAAGACTGACATGAGTAAAGTGAAAGCCGAACTTGCAACGCTGCGATGGATGGTCGGCTTCCTCCTCGCCATGTCGGCAGCGATCATGGTCAAGCTGTTCACCAGCTAGCCCCGCCCCCCACCGCCCTTGTCGCCCAGCCCTCCGCCGTGCGAGCGTTGCTGTATCGCACGCGATGGAGGGCACAATGGTCGACCAGGCGCTGTCACGCCGTACAGTTCTTGCAGCTTCCTCGGTTCTGGCCGCGGGACCGGCGTTCGCGCAAGCCCAGCCGCGGCGCGGCGGTACCTTGCAGGTCGCCTACAACACCGAGCAACGCAATCTCAATGCCGCGATGGTGGCATCGAACGCGGTGTTCCTGGTCGCGTCCAAAATCCTTGAGCCGCTGGCCGACGCGGTCTATGGCGGCGTTGGCCTGACACCGAAGCTCGCGACGGGCTGGAATGCGGCATCAGACGGTCTGTCGATCACGTTTGAGCTGCGCCGCGGCGTGAAGTGGCACGATGGCCGGGATTTCACCTCGGCGGACGTGCAGTACTCAGCCCTAGAGGTGTGGCGCAAGCTGTCGAACTTTGGGCGCAGCGTGTTCCGCTCTCTGGAGACGGTGGACACGCCCGACGCTCACACCGCGATTTTACGCTTCAGCCGGCCGACACCAGCGCAGCTGATCTGGAATGCGCTGCCAGATCTAACCGCCGTGCTGCCGCGCCACCTCTATGAAGGCACCGATGTCGCGCAAAACCCGCGCAACCAAGCGCCGGTCGGCACCGGCCCCTACAAGCTCGCCGAAAACCGCCCAGGCCAGTTCGTGACACTGGAGCGCAACGCCGAATACTGGGACGCGGGCAAACCCTACCTCGATCGGTTGGTGTTCCGGGTCATGCCGGACAAGGGTGCCATCTCAGCCGCTCATGAGGCGGGCCAGCTGCAGCTCAGCTGCTTTTCCTCCGTGCCGTTGGCGGATCTCAAGCGCTTGCAATCTCTACCCGCCCTGTCGGTCAGCAACCGCGGCTATGAGGCGAGTCCCTACCACGCGCTGATCGAACTCAACCTGCGCCGCACCGAACTGGCGGACGTGCGCGTGCGCCGCGCGATCCATCACGCCCTCGACCTGCCGCGGGTGGTGGCGGATGTGTTCGACGGCTTTGGCACCGTGGGTACCGGTCCAGTGCCGACCACGTCGCAGCTGTTCTACACGACCGACACGCCGCGCTACGGCTTTGATCTCGCCCGCGCCAACGCGTTGTTGGACGAGGCGGGCTACCGCCGCGGGGCTGGCGGCATGCGCTTCCAGTTGAAGCTCGTGCCCGCCCCCTGGTTCGACTACACGGTGCTGCTGGGCGACTATATCCGCCAGGCCTTGCGCCAAGTCGGCATCGATTGCCAGCTGCAGCGCTTCGATGCACCGGGCCACCTGCAAGCGGTCTACCGCGACCACCAGTTCGACATCGCGACCGGCAGCCCGGTGTTCCGCAACGATCCCGCGATTTCGACCACCGTGCTCTACCGCACCGGCACGCCGCCGGGGGTGCCGTGGTCGAACCAGTACGGCTATGCCAGCCAAGCGATGGATCAGCTGATCGACCAGGCCGCAGGCGAACTCGATCCAATCAAGCGGGTCGCCCTCTACCACCAGTTCCAACGCCTCGCGATGGAAGATCTGCCGGTGATCCCGGCGGTCGAATTCAGCTTCCTGACCGTGGCAGACCGCCGCTTGCGCAACGTCGCCAACACCCCGCGCTGGGCGATGTCGAACTGGGCGGATCTCTGGCTCGACGCGTGAAGCCGGGGCAGCTCGGCCAGGTGGTGCGGCGGCGCTTGGCGCATGCTGTGCCGGTGCTGCTGGTGGTCGCACTCGCCACGTTTGGCCTGCTGAAGCTCGCCCCGGGCGACGCAGTGGATGTGCTGATCGCGACCGGCGGCGGCGGTGATGCCGCCTTGGCCGCCGATCTGCGCCGAGCCTACGGCCTCGACCAGCCCTGGCCCGCGCAGCTCGCCCACTATCTGTGGCGGCTGGTGCAGCTCGATCTTGGCTATTCGTTTGTGCACAACCGCCCGGTCAGCCACCTGATCTGGGAGCGCCTGCCAGTCTCGCTGCTGCTGATGGCGAGTGCGACCGCGTTCGCGGTTGGGTTCGGCATTGTGCTCGGCGTCAGTGCCGGCCAGACGCCGGGGGGCTGGCGCGACCGGCTGATCTTGTCGGTCGGCCTGGTGCTCTATGCCATGCCGAGTTTCTGGGTTGGCCTGATGCTGATCCTGATCTTCGCCGTGAAGCTGGCGCTGTTCCCGGTCGGTGGGTTTGAGACCGCTGCATCGGATCTGACCGGTATCGCCCGCGTGCTCGACATCGCCTGGCACGCCGTGCTGCCGACCGTGGCGCTCGCCCTCCTGTTCGTCTCCGTCTATCTGCGCTTGATGCGCGCGGGCGTGGTGGAGGTTGCGAGTGCTGACTTCGTCCGCACGGCGCGCGCCAAGGGCGTTGGGGCCACCCGCATCCTGTGGGCGCATGTCGCCCGCAATGCCCTGCTGCCAGTCGTTGCGATGGTGGGCGTGCAGGCGGCAACCCTGCTCGGCGGGGCCGTGGTGATCGAAAGCGTGTTCAGCCTGCCGGGTCTTGGGCGCCTGGCCTACGACAGCGTGCTCGCGCGCGATCTCGTGGTGTTGCTCGGCCTCCTGCTCACCTCCGCAGTGATCGTGATTGCGATCAACACCGTGGTCGATCTGGTGGTTGCAGCCCTCGACCCGCGGGTGGTCGCGCGATGAGGCGGCTCGGGCTTGGCGGTTGGGTCGGCCTCAGCCTCGTGCTTGCGTTCGTGCTGATCGCGATTGCAGCCCCCTGGCTCTACCCCGGCGACCCGCAGGACCGGGTCGGCCGCGCGCTGATCTGGCCGTTTGAAGATCCCGCATTGCCCTTTGGGACCGATCGGCTCGGCCGCGATCTCGCAGCTGGGATCGCGCATGGCACGCGGGTGTCGCTGCTGGTCGGGTTTGCCGCCGCCGCGGCCGCGATCACGATTGGCGTGGTGGTCGGCAGTCTGGCCGGCTACCTCGGCGGCTTGATCGATGATGCGCTGATGCGGCTGACCGATACGGTGCAGACCATCCCGGGCTTCGTGCTGGCCCTGGCATTGGTCGCCGTGCTCGGCGCCGGGGTCGGCACCGTGATCCTGGCGATCGCCGTCAGTTCCTGGACCGGCACGGCGCGCATTGTGCGGGCGGAGGTGTCGAGTTGGCGCGAACGCGACCTCGTGCTTGCCTGCCGCGCCATGGGCATGGGGCACGGCGAGATCCTGTTCCGCCAGATCCTGCCGAACATCGCAGCACCCGTGATCGTGCTGGCGAGTGTCGTCGTCGCGGTCGCGATCCTGGTGGAAAGCGCGCTCAGTTTTCTGGGCTTTGGTGACCCGTCGCTGATCAGCTGGGGGGCGATGGTCGCGGAGGGTCGCGGCCTGTTGCGCCGGGCTTGGTACGTTGCTGCCGTGCCGGGGGCCGCGATCGTGGTGGTGGTGGTGGCGATCAGCCTCGCCGGCGATGCGCTCACCCGCGCCCTCGACCCGAGGCGCGGATGAGCCTGCTTCAGATTGATCAGCTGTCCGTCCGCTTCGGTGCGACCATGGCACTGGATAGCCTCAGCCTCGCCATCGCGGCCGGCGAAACCTTGGCGCTGGTCGGGGAGAGCGGGTCGGGCAAGTCCACCGCCGCGCTGGCGATTGCGGGATTGCTGAGCCACCAAGCGACCGTCACCGGCACCATCCGCTTCGATGGGCAAGCGCTGACGGACTGGCGCGGCGTGCGCCAAGGCGGCATCGCCATGGTGTTCCAAGATGCCATGAGCGCGCTTAACCCCGTCCACCGGATCGGCGCGCAAGTGGTGGAAGCGCTGCGCCTGCCGCGGGCGGAGCAACGCGTCGCCGCCGCGCGGTTCCTCGATCAGGTGGGATTGCCGCAGCCGGAACGGTTGGTCGATGCCTACCCGCATGAGCTTTCCGGCGGGATGCGCCAGCGGGTCGGCATCGCGATTGCGGTCGCGCAAAACCCCCGCCTGTTGATCGCAGACGAGCCGACGACCGCGCTCGACGTCACGATCCAAGCACAGATCCTAGCGCTGCTGCGGGACCTGAAGGCCCGGCTGGGTCTCAGCCTGTTGCTGGTCACCCATGACCTCGGCGTGGTGGCCGAAACCGCGGACCGGGTGGCGGTGCTCTACGCTGGCTGTCTGATGGAGCTGGCGCCGGCAGCCGCGCTGTTCACCAGCCCGCACCACCCCTACACCCAAGGCCTGCTGGAAGCCCGGCCACCGTTTGGGACGCAGGCGCCGATGTTGGCGGAGTTGGTGGAGATCCCGGGCCAGCTGCCGCGCCTCGACCCACCGCCTGCCGGCTGTCGGTTTGCCGCTCGGTGTGATCGAGCCGACCAACGCTGCCGGGCAGAGCAGCCAGTCCTGCGCCCGATCGCTGATACTCTGGTTGCGTGCCACCATGCCTGAGCCGTTGTTGCGCCTTCAGGGTGTCAAGAAATCCTATCCGAGCCCGGCGGGTCCGGTGCAGGCGGTGCGCGGCGTCGACCTCACGCTGGAGGCCGGCGAGCGTTTGGCGCTGGTGGGGGAGAGTGGGTGCGGCAAGTCGAGCCTGGCGCGCTTGATCCTACGCCTCGCAGACGTCGATGCGGGCGAGATCTGGTTCGAGGGCGTGAACATCATCCAGATGTCTGACCGCGCACTGCGCCCTTTTCGACCGCGCCTGCAGATGGTGTTTCAAGACCCGGTCGCCGCGCTTAACCCGCGCCGGACGGTGTTTCAAGCGATCGAAGACCCGTTGCGCGTCCACCAGCGCCCGGACCGGGCAGCGACGGTCGCGCGTCTGTTGGCGGAAGTTGGGCTGGAGGCGGGCTTGGGCCAGCGCTACCCGCACGAACTCTCGGGCGGGCAGAAACAGCGGGTGGGACTTGCGCGTGCCCTCGCCCTTGATCCGGCGCTGCTGATCGCGGATGAACCGGTGTCCGCCCTCGATGTCTCGGTGCGCGCCCAGGTGATCAATTTGCTGGGGGCTGCCTGCCGCAACCGGGGCTTGAGCCTGTTGTTCATCGGCCATGACTTGGCCGTGGTGCGCCATCTGGCCGACCGGATCGCGGTGATGCATCTGGGCGAGATCGTCGAACTCGCCCCGCGCGCGCGGTTTTGGACGGGGGCTGCGCACCCCTACGCGCAAGCGCTGCTGGCGGCGGTGCCGGCGACGACGCCGGCGGAGGCTGCCGCCAAAACCCCCTTTGTGCTGCAGGGCGACTTGCCGAGTGCAGTCGCCCCGCCAGCTGGCTGCAGCTTCCACACCCGCTGCCCGCATGCGGAGCCGCGCTGTCGCACCATACCGCCACCGATCGTGCAGTTGGCGGCCGATCACTGGGCGCGTTGCCACCTCTTGACGCCGGGCGCTGGCACACCGAGCCTTGGGTCAGGAGGACCCGCCCCATGAGCATCGACGCCCGCTTGGCCGAACTCGGCATCACCTTGCCCGAGGTTGGCCCGCCGATGGGATCCTACGTCCACGCGGTCCAAGTGGGCGACCTCCTGTTCCTCGCCGGCAAAGGCCCGCAGGACGAGGCGGGTGCGTTTCAAACCGGCTGGGTTGGCCGCGAGGTATCGGCTGAGCAAGCGAAGTCCCATGCCCGCAACACCGGGTTGATGCTGCTCGCAGTGCTGCGCCGGGAACTCGGCACGCTCGACCGGGTGCGCCGGGTGGTGAAGGTGCTGGGCATGGTGCGCGCCACGCCGGAGTTCGGCGACCATCCCGCCGTGATCAACGGCTGTTCGGATCTGTTTCTCGAGGTGTTCGGCGCCAAGGGCCGGCACGCCCGCTCCGCCGTTGGCATGGGCGGCTTGCCGATCGGCATCACGGTTGAGATCGAAGCGGTGTTCGAGATCGAGCCATGATCGACCGCGCGGCCTTCGACCGGGATGGGTTTCTGGTGCTGCCGGGCGCGATCGACCAGGAGATCTGCGCGAGGCTGCTCACGCGGGCTTACGCGATTGCCGATGGCTTTGATGTCGCAGCGCACCGATCGGTGTTCACGACGACCGAGCAGACCCGCACTGCGGATGATTGGTTCCTCGGCTCCGGCGATCAAGTCCGCTGCTTTCTGGAGGCGGAGGCGATCGACGGCGATGGTCGGGTAACCCGACCAAACCGCAGTGCGATCAACAAGATCGGCCACAATCTGCACGAGGTGGACGCGGTCTACGCCCCGGTCTGCCAGGGTGCAGCGTTCGCAGCGATCGCCTTCGGCCTTGGGATGACAGCGCCGCGGCTGCTGCAGTCGATGATCATTTTCAAGCCGGCCGAAATCGGCGGCGAAGTCACCGCCCACCAGGACAGCACCTTCCTCTACACCGACCCGCCGAGTGTGCTCGGCCTTTGGCTCGCACTCGAAGACGCGACTGTGGAGAACGGCTGCCTGTGGGCGCTGCCCGGCGGCCATGCCGAGCCAATCCGCCAACGCTTCCGTCGCGAGGGCGCTGGCGTCGCGTTCGACACCTGGGACCCGCGGCCACTGCCAGAAGCGGGCTACGTGCCGCTGGAAGCGAAGGCCGGCACCGTGGTGGCGCTGCACGGCCAGCTGCCGCACCGCAGTGGGGCGAACCGCTCCCAGCGTTCCCGCGCTGCGTTCACGCTGCATGTGGTGGAGGCGAGTGCCCACTATCCCGCCGACAATTGGCTACAACGCGCAACCCCGGCGCCGGGGTTTGCGGGCTAGACTCCACCAGTCTATCGCCCCTCCCCCCGCAAGCGGGGGGAGGACGGGAGGGG
>JAAFHH010000209.1 GCA_013297545.1 Alphaproteobacteria bacterium | reverse complement strand
TCCGATCTCAAAAAGAAATTCATGCTGGCGGTGAATTTCTTTTTGTTCGTCGTCGGCATGTTCGTTGAAACCTCCGCCTCGATCATCGTACTGGCGCCGATCCTGACCCCGGCAGCGGTGGAGCTTGGCATCGATCCGGTGCATTTTGGCACCGTGATGGTGGTGAACTTGGCACTCGGCATGATCACGCCGCCGTTTGGGGTGAACTTGTTCGCGGCCTGCCAAGTCGCCCGAATAGGCTTGGACCGCATCATCCCGCCCTTGTTGCCGTTCGTCGCCGTGGTGTTTGGCTGCCTGATGGTGATCACCTACGTGCCACAAATCGCGTTGTTCACTCGGGACTTGGTATTCCGCTGATGGATGGCCGCCTGGTCTCCCACGATTTCGCTCGTGTTACCCTGCCGGCGGAGCCGGTCGGGGACGATGAGTGGCGTGTGCGCGAGGACTTGGCGGCGGCCTACCGGCTGTGTGCGCTCGCGGGCCAGGATGACGTGATCTACACCCACCTCTCGGCTCGGGTGCCGGGGGTGGCAGACCGGTTCTTGCTGAACCCGTTCGGCCTTGGCTTCGACGAGGTGACCGCCGGCAACCTCGTCAAGATCGACAGTGCCGGCCGGCTGATTGGTGACCCGCCGCACGGGATCAATGCCGCCGGATTCGTGATCCACGCCGCCGTGCATCTGGCGCGGCCGGAGATCGATGCGGTCATTCACCTGCACACGGACGCCGGCATGGCGCTGTCTATGCTGCAGGAGGGCTTGCGCCCCTTGAGCCAGCATGCGCTGCGCTTCTACAACCGCATCGCTTACCACGCCTATGAGGGCATCGCGCTTGCGGCCGATGAACAAGCGCGCTTGACCCAATCGCTTGGGTCCCACCGCGCCATGGTGCTGCACAATCACGGGGTGCTGACCTGCGGCGAGACCGTGGCGGAGGCGTATATTCGGCTCTACTACCTGGAAAAGGCCGCCCGCGCGCAACTCGCCGCCCAAGCAACCGGCCTGCCGCTGATTGAGCCGCCGCATGATGTCTGCGAGCTGACGGCCCGCCAGTTCGAAGCCGACGGCATGCCGGCCGGTGCGCGGGAATGGCCGGCCTTGAAGCGCCGGCTCGACCGGATTGATCCCGGCTATCGCGCGCGCTAGGCGCGTGTGCTATCCAGGCCTGGATGTTCGGACAGCTGTTCTCTACCAGATCTAGCGTGCGCCGCCGCCTCGCGTCGGGCGATCAGCTTGAGGTCGCGACTCACATTGGCGTCGTGCGCGTGGACGTGCGCATCTCCCCGCGCGCGCGTCGTTTGGCGCTCAGAATCCACCCGAGCGACGACACGCCCGAAGTGGTGGTGCCAACCCGCGCGGCGCGCGCACAGGTCGAGGATTTTCTGACCGCCAACGCCGGCTGGCTCGCCGAACGCTTGGCGGCGCAACCGCCGAAAGTGGCGTTCGCACCAGGCTCGGTGATCCCGTTTCGCGGCAATCCTACCACCTTGGAACATGCGAGCCTGACGGGCAGCGGAGTGCGCCGGGAGGGCGACCGCATCCTGGTCGCCGGGGATGCCGGCCTGTTCGATCGCAAAATCCGCCGCTGGCTGGCCGCCGAAGCCCTCGGCACGATTGCGCCGGAACGTGACCGGTTTGCCGCCAGTCTGGACCGAGTTGCCGGGCGAATTCGTATTACCGATCCAAAATCGCGTTGGGGCAGCTGTTCGGCTGACGGCACCATGACATTCTCGTGGCGGTTGATCCTCGCCCCTCCAGCCGTGTTGACTTATGTCGTAGCACACGAATGCGCCCACCTGATCGAACTCAACCATTCCGTTAGATTCTGGCGTGTGGTGGATCGGCTGTGTCCAAGCAGCTTGGGCGAGCGGGATTGGTTAAAGCGCAATGGGGCTAAGCTGTTGCGCTATGGTGTGTGATACGGAATAGTAATTAAGTGTTCTATTCCAAAATGAATAGCTGCTTTCGGTTGTCTATCCAGTTGATGTGCTTTAGGCTTTGCTTTCAAGCGGTGGTACCCGCGGCGGCGAGGTCGGGGCATGGGCCAAGACGGCACCAAGAAGGCATCGGGGTTCCTGGTCGTTGTGCTGGCGCTGCTGACCGGATTCGGCCCGCTGTCCACCGACATGTACTTGCCCGCCTTGCCGACGATCCGCGCCGATCTCGCAACTGATCTGGCAGGCGTGCAGCTGACCTTGTCCGCCTACCTGGTTGGGTTTGCCGTCGCACAATTGCTCTACGGGCCGCTGTCTGATCGGTTTGGTCGCAAGCCGGCGGTGCTGATCGGGGTCAGCATTTTTGCCGCCGCCAGCATTGCCTGCGCGATGGCCCCCTCGATTGAGGTACTGGTGGTGTGCCGGGTGCTGCAGGCGGTTGGTGCCTGCGCCGGCCCGGTGCTTGGCCGGGCGATCGTGCGGGATTTGTTTGAACCGCAAGAAGCGGCGAAGCTGCTCTCGATCCTCGCCATGGCGATGGGCCTCGCCCCCGCCCTCGGCCCGATCGCGGGGGCTGCATTGCTCGAGGTCGCTGGCTGGCGGACGATCTTTCTAGCGCTCGCCGTGTTCGGCGGCGCGATGCTGATCGCGGTGACGGCGATCCCAGAAACCAATACCCGGCGCGACCCGCGCGCGACCGATGTCCGCCGCTTCAGTGCCAACGTCGCGGAATTGGCGCGTCATTCGGTGTTTGTCGGCAATGTGCTGGCGATCTCCGGCTGCTATGCTGGCCTGTTCTGTTTCATCTCGCTGTCGAGCCACACGATGATCGATGGGTTTGGCATCGATCCAGACCAGTTTGCCCTGATGTTTGCGACCATCGTGGTTGGCTATTCCTTTGGTGCCTTTCTGTCCTCTCGCATCACCCAACGGGTTGGTATGGACCGCATGGTCACTCTCGGTTTGGCGGCGAACAGCATCGCGGGTGCGGCCATGTGGGTGTTCGCGCTGATCGATGCCGGCCCCTGGGCACAGGTGTTCGCAATGGCCGGCTTCATGATTGGCTGCGGGGTGCTCTTGCCGAACGTGATGGCGAGTGCGGTCGGCCCGTTCCCGCACATGGCGGGCACAGCGTCTGCCGTGCTGGGGTTCACCCAATGCTGCCTTGCGGCCCTCGTTGGACTGGGTGTGGCATCGATCGCGGACACGAAGGGTGTCGTGATGGCCGGCGCGATCGCCATGCTGAGCGTGCTGGCGCTGACCGTGCGCTCCGCGATCTTGGCCGGATCACCGGTCGGACGATTGGAACAACTCCGCCGGTAGCGACAGGGGCTGCGCTGCCGGTGGCGCTGCTGGCTGGCGGCGCGCCCAGTCCAGCAAGGTTGCCCGAAACAGCCGGGCCGGTAGATCACCGCCGGTCACCCGCTGCATCGGCCGGTTGTCATCATTCCCAACCCAGACGGCAGCGACCAGATGCTGCCCCGGCGCGCCGGCGACCCCGATGAACCAGGCGTCACGGTAGTCCGACGTCGTGCCAGTCTTGCCCGCGACCGGCACGGGCAGCCGGGCGGCTTGGCCGGTGCCGCGGTCGACCACCCCGGCCATCAACGCCATGCCACCGGCTGCGAGTTCTGCCCGCAGCACCGGCTCCAACATCGTCGGTGGGCGCTGCCAGAGGATCTGGCCCGCCCGGTCGCGCACTTCGCGGATCGCGTAGGGCACGACGGCCCCACCGCCGCTGGCGACCGTGGCGTAGGCACCGGCGAGTTCGAGAATGCCAACCTCCGAGGTGCCAAGCGCGATCGAGAGGTCGTCGGACAAGCGCGCCGCGATGCCGATCCGCCGCGCCATCTGCACGACCCGGCGCTGGCCGACCTGACGGGCGAGCTGCACCGCGACCGTGTTGACCGACAGCGCGAAGGCATCGCCAACACTGATCGCGCCGCGGAACCGGCCGTCATAGTTTTGCGGCGACCAGCGGCCGACGGTGATCGGCTGATCGACGCGCATGTCGTCCACGCTGACGCCCGCTTCCAGCGCTGCCAGATAGACCGGTAGTTTGAACGCCGATCCGGGCTGGCGCAGCGCCTGGGTCGCCCGGTTGTAGGCGGATGCCTGGTAGTCCCGCCCCCCCACCATGGCGAGCACCGCGCCATCGGGGGCGAGCACCACGGAGGCGGCTTGATCAACCTGCCGACGCGCGCCTTCGGCGGCCAGCGCCTCGCTCACCGCAGCGCCAGCGCGTGCTTGCAGTGCGGGGTCGAGGGTGGTGGTCACCACCAGATCCCGCCCGGCGACCGCGACGTAGGCGGGCAGCTGGTCGACCACCCAGTCCGCGAAGTAGCGTCCCGGCCGCTCGCCCCCGCTCGCGACCCGCAGCGGTTGGCGCTTGGCGTGCTCGGCGGTTGCGGCATCGATCGCACCAGTCGCGACCATGGCGTTCAGCACGACGGCTGCCCGGGCAGCCGAGCGCACGGGATCGCGCGCGGGCGACAGGCGGGCAGGCGCGCGCAGAACACCGGCCAGCACGGCTGCCTCATGCAGCTCCAACTGACGCGCACTCTTGGCGAAATAGCGCCGGGCCGCCCCGTCGATGCCATAGGCGCCGGAGCCGAAATAGACCCGGTTCAAGTAGATCGCCAGGATCTCGTCCTTGGTGAACTGGCGTTCCAGCCACAGCGCCAACACCAGTTCTTGCAGCTTGCGCGTGAGGCTGCGTTCAGGTGTCAGAAATACGTTCTTCGCGACCTGCTGGGTCAAGGTCGAACCACCCTGCGCCAAGCGTCCGGCCGTGATGTTGACGAAGACCGCACGCGTAAGCCCGATCGGGTCGACACCGAAGTGCTGGCGAAAGCGCCGGTCCTCGATCGCGATCAGGGCGTCTGGCACCGCACGCGGCAGCTCGGCGACCGTCAGCACCTCGCCATAGAGATCACCGAACGCGCCCAGCGCCGTGCCATCGCTCGCCAGCACGGTGATGCCGGGGCGGCGGGTGTCCGATCCCAAGTCATCGATCGGCGGCAGGGTGAACCACACCCAGGCCAGCACCGCGATCCCGGCAATCCCACTCCATACCCCCGCTGCCGCGAGCCAAAGCAGCCAGCGCCAGCGCGATCGCCTCGGTGCCGGTGGTTTGGCGGCAGCGGGTCGTGCGGCTTGAGGCTTCGGGCGACGGTCTGGCGGGCGATCGGCTGGATCAACAGTGAGCGGCGGCATAGCGGCGGGGTAGCACATTGCAGCCACGCCGGTCTTGTCTCGTAGCACTGCCTTGCCTTCGCCGCATCGCTGATCCATGTCTCCACCATGACTGATGACGAGATCCTGGATGCCGTGCTGGCCAGTGTTGCGACCGCGGGGTGGCGGCGCTGGTCCTACCCGGCGCTTGCGACCGCGAGCGGCGTTGGCTTGGCCGACCTGCGGCGGTTGTTTCCGACCCCCGGCGCGGTGCTGTGCCGGGTGATGGCGCGGGCGGACCAGGTGGTGCTGGCCGGCACCGACCCGGCTGATCCGTCAAGCCCGCGCGACCGGCTGTTCGATGTGCTGATGCGGCGGTTCGACGCACTGGCGCCAGCGAAGCCCGCCCTGCAGGCCTGGGCGCGGGATCGCGGTGGCGATCCGTTGACCGTGCTGACGGCGGCCACTGCGCTGCCGGTGTCGCAAGCCTGGATGCTCGATGCCGCACGCATCGATCGCCATGGGGTGCGGGGCAGCTTGCGCGTGCTCGCACTGGCCACGCTCTACGCCAGGGTGTTCCGGGTCTGGCTCGCCGACGATGCAGCGGATCTGCCAAAGACCATGGCCGCGTTGGACCAGGCGCTGAAGAGTGCCGGCAGCCTGTTGGTGCCCGCCGCACCCTAGACTACAGGACGGTTGACAGACCTGCGATTCGCCACCTACATCCGGCGCTGTTGTTGCGGTGCAACATAACCGCACGCTTACTCAATCCCCTGGAGGCCCCGATGCCCGCAACCATGAGCAACCCGTTCTTCGACATGGACCTGTCGAAGCTGATGGCCGACTTCAAGATGCCCGGTGTTGATATCGAATCGATCCTGGCCACCCAGCGCAAGAACGTGGAAGCC
>JAAFHH010000208.1:4236-6018 GCA_013297545.1 Alphaproteobacteria bacterium | reverse complement strand
CCAAACACTATCGAAGACCCACGATGACCGCCCCAGCTATGGACAACTGGCCCGCCTTCGCCGGCGCTGAAAGCGCTACGGCGGGCCAGTTGACCACAGCTCCTACACCACTCGGCGGGACACGACCGGTGGGTGGGCCGGATGAAACTCACTTGTCTTCGAGTACCCAACGGATAACTATGCCGTGTCCACTTCGAGAGTACTGGGTATGGCATCTGCATGTCCTGGTGTTCACACGGCGCAGCGACCGTGTTCGCGTGATCTCGCTGCGCAAAGCCAACCAGAGAGAGGTAAAGCGCTATGACCAAAGCCAAAGAACCACCCCCCGCTGACTTTGACGAGAACCCCGAATGGACCGCTGAAACCTT
This sequence comes from Alphaproteobacteria bacterium, assembly GCA_013297545.1. Taxonomy (GTDB): domain Bacteria; phylum Pseudomonadota; class Alphaproteobacteria; order Elsterales; family Elsteraceae; genus RDXE01. The sequence continues at coordinate 5,650 of JAAFHH010000208.1, read as the reverse complement.
CGCCGAGGCGCGTCCATTCCGCGAAGTGTTTCCAGATCTGTACGCCTCTTGGGAACGAACCCGCGGACGCCCCCCGATCGAGCACCCGAAGAAACACATCAGCTTCCGGCTGCCACCTGACCTGGTTGATAGCATTCGGGCGAGTGGCGCCGGGTACAATGGACGCGTCGAGCAGGTGCTGCGCGAGGCGCTGGCGACGGGTAAGCTTTAGGCCATTAGCCGACCGATCCAGATGTGTTCTTGGGCTGACAGGAAATCTCTGCTCGATCCGTTCGGATGATCAGCCGCACTATTACGCGTCGTGCCCTGACGCTTCAAACCGGCGGCGCGCCTCTGCCTTGACATCCGCTATTGTCATCCACGCGCTCGGTCCGCTGGCGATGCCGGCCGCTACGAGGCCGCGCAGTTCCTCGATGATGTAACCCAGCAGGTCGCGGATCGCTTCGCTGGTCGACGCATATTCGCCCGCATCGACAGCACGCCGTACGAAACCCGCCATCTCCGCCGGAAGGGCGATCGTGATTTTTTCAACGGTAGCCATCTGACCCTCGTTCATCCTCAGGATCGCCGGTATGCGTTTAGCATACTGGTATCAAAGTGACCGCGGACAGGTGGGCAGCGCCAAGCTGGTTTCGCTGCAGTATTGACCCGCCGACACGCTTCGCGGCGGTCCCGTCCAGGGACGCGACCAACCCCGAGTGGACTGTCGAAACCTCAGCCGCACTCCGACCCTTCCGTCACCCGCGCTATAGCGTCGTCGCGGCGCGGGAGGCTTGGTCGTAGAGCCCAGACAGCGCCCGCAGTTGACTGGCGAGATCGCCAATCAAATCATTGCCTACATCGGTTCCACCGAGGGCCGTGATCAGGCAGTTCTCTCGCACGTCTCGGTAGCGACGACAGATGTCCTGGCCGGCATCTGTGGTGCGATACACACCCTCTTTGCTGAGCTTGCGTTGCTGGACCAAGCCAAGCCGCATCAGCTTCTTCAAAGAATACTTCACCACGTGGCTGTCCTCGATGTTGAGGACGAAGGCAATGTCCGACAGGCGCTTTTCCCGGTCCCGGTGGTTGACGGTATGCAAGATCAGCACGTCAACCGCGCTGACATCCTGCACGCCGGCCGCCGCCATGCAGCGTACGACCCAGCGGTTGAACGCGTTCGATACCATGATCATGCCGAATTCGAATTCCGACAGCTCAGCCGATTGCTCCGACACCAAATGCGCCGATGAGACAATGCGCGGCCGGCGGGGTGTTGCTCCGTGTTCAGGCGTATCGGTCATGCATCAGGGTCCTGTCTGGCACTGCGGCGCCCCGGTGTAGTGGATATTCGCTGCCACGGGAATCCCATACCGGTTCACGCGGCCGGCTGGTGGACCAGCCGGCCGCGTGCACGACCTACGCTGCTACCGCG
>JAAFHH010000208.1:0-4226 GCA_013297545.1 Alphaproteobacteria bacterium | reverse complement strand
CGCCTGGGGTTTCGACCACCAGGCGATCGCCAGGCGCCATCTCGCTGTGGTCGGTTGCGCCGAGTCCCTGGATGGAACCGTCCCGCCGCTCAATCCACGCCCGACCGGTCTGTCCAGCCTCGCCACCCGCAAGGCCGAATGGCGCGACCCGACGGTTGTTGGACAACAGCGCCACCGTCATCGGCTCGAGGAAGGTCAGCTCCCGGGTGGTGCCATCGCCACCTGACCATTGGCCCCGCCCACCCGATCCCGTGCGGATGCGAAACGCCTCCAACCGCACAGGGAACCGCCACTCCAATACTTCCGGGTCGGTCAGGCGGCTGTTGGTCATGTGCGTCTGCACGGCGGATGCCCCATGAAAACCCGGGCCAGCCCCTGCCCCACCGCAGATGGTTTCATAGTATTGTCGGCGCGCGTCCCCGAAGGTCAGGTTGTTCATTGTGCCCTGGGACGCCGCCAGCACGCCGAGCGCACCGTAGAGTGCGTCCACCACGCATTGCGAGGTTTCGACATTGCCTGCCACCACCGCAGCGGGGGCAACCGGATCGAGCATCGAGCCCTTCGGAACCTTCAATGTCAGCGGCTTCAAGCAGCCCTCATTCATGGGGATTTTGTCCGCCACGAGAGTGCGGAACACATAAAGCACTGCCGCGCGACAGACCGATAGCGGTGCATTGAAGTTATTCGGCTGCTGCGGCGAGGTGCCGGTGAAGTCGATACTGGCACTGCGGGTCGCGCGGTCAATTCGAACCGCCACTGCCACGCGCGACCCATCGTCCAGCTCCCGCACGAACTGGCCGTCGGCGAGGGTACCGATCGCGCGGCGCACTTGTTCTTCGGCGTTGCGTTGCACATGGCCCATGTAGGCGTCGACCACCGGGCGGCTGTAGCGGCGGCACAGCGCTTGCAACTCGCGCTGTCCACGCGTGCAGGCCGCGAGCTGGGCGCGCAAGTCGCCGAGGTTCTGATCGATGTTGCGCGCGGGATAGGGGCCGCTGGCGAACAGGGTGCGAACGGCACCCTCTAGCAAGGTCCCACGATCGAGCAGCTGGAAGTCCTCAATCAGCACGCCTTCTTCATCAATCGTGGTCGAGTTCGGCGGCATCGAGCCTGGCGTGATCCCGCCCACATCGGCGTGGTGGCTGCGCGCGGCCACCCAGTAAGCTGGGCGCGCATCGCCCGCCTCCATCACCGGGGCGACCACGGTGATGTCTGGCAAATGGGTCCCGCCCGCGTAAGGGGCGTTCAGCATATAGGCATCGCCCATACGGCACGTCGCTGCCCGGCTGGTGATGATGGTGCGCACGCTCTCGCCCATGGATCCAAGGTGCACCGGCATGTGCGGTGCGTTCGCGACCAACCCGCCGCTCGCATCGAACACCGCGCAGGAAAAGTCCAAGCGTTCCTTGGCGTTGACCGAGTACGCCGTGTTCTGCAACACCGCTCCCATCTGTTCGGCAATCGCCATGAACAGGTGGTCGAACACTTCGACCATCACCGGGTCCGCGTCGGTCGCAAGCTCGGTTGCGGTGCGCAGCGGTACGGTGCGCCGCAAGACGATGCGGCCGCGCTCACGCACCTCCGCCTGCCAGTCGGGCTCGATCGAGATCGTGCCGATGGCTTCGATGATCAGCGCCGGGCCGGCAATGCGATCGCCAGCGCGCAGGTGGCTGGTGTGGTAGATCGGCACAGTACGGCGACCCTCGCCGATCGCGAGCTCAGTCTCGCCGATCGTCGTGAGCGGGACCCGGCGCGGCTCGGGTTCGGCCAGCGCCGAATCGACTTCGCCACCGGTTGCTGTTGCCTCAACCACCATCGCCTCGACGATCAAGCCTTGGCCGGTTGGGAAGAACCCGAACCGATCGGTGTGCGCATCGGCGAAGCGGGCGGCCAACACCGCCAAGTCGTCGGCCGCGATGTCGATCGCGGTGTCTGATCCGGCGACGCGCACCCGAGCGCGCGGTTCAACAACAATCCGCTCTGCCACTGCACCTTGGGCGAGCAGCGCCGAGCGCGCAGCCTCCTCCAACCATGCCAGCGCAGTTGCGAGGCGCGGTGCCAGCTCCGGCGCGAGCGTGGCCTCAACCGCGACATCGGCGATGTGGCGCAGTTCCGCCAGACCCATGCCGTAGGCAGACAGCACGCCTGCAAACGGATGCACAAACACCGTGTCCAACCCCAAGGCATCGGCGACCAAGCAGGCGTGCTGGCCGCCGGCCCCCCCGAAGCATTGCAATGCGGTGTCCGCGAGGTCATGACCGCGTTCGACTGAGATGGTCTTGATGGCGCTCGCCATCGTCTCAACGGCGATGCGCAAAAACCCTTGGGCAACCGCCTCGGGTGACATGGACTTGCCCGTCTCGCGCTTGATCGCCGCACAGACTTCGGCAAACCGCTGGTGCACCGCATCCGCGTCGAGCGGTTGGTCGCCCGTGCGGCCGAACACCGGCGGGAAGAAGCGGGGGTCGAGCTTGCCGATCAGCACGTTGCAATCCGTCACTGTCAGCGGCCCGCCGCGGCGGTACGCTGCTGGACCCGGGTCGGCACCCGCCGAATCGGGACCAACACGCAACCGCGTGCCATCGAACCGACAGATCGACCCGCCGCCGGCGGCGACGGTGTGGATCAGCATCATGGGGGCACGCACCCTGACGCCCGCCACTTCGGTGTCGAGCACCCGCTCATAGCGGCCGGCGTAGTACGCGACGTCGGTCGAGGTGCCACCCATATCGAAGGTGACGATGCGCTGGAACCCGGCGGCTTCGGCCGTGCGCGCTGCGCCAACGATCCCGCCAGCGGGACCCGACAGGATCGCTTGCCGACCCTGGAACCGATCAGCCGCCATCAACCCGCCAGATGACGCCATGAACCGCAAGTCCGCCCCGCCAAGCGCACCGGCGACTTGGTCGACATAGCGGCGCAGCACGGGTGTCAGATAGGCGTCAACCACGGCGGTATCTGCGCGCGGAATGAACTTCATGGTCGACGCCACCTCATGCGAGCAGGTGACTTGGCCAAAGCCAAGCCGGCGCGCGATATCAGCGGCGGCCTGCTCATGAGCAGGGTTTGCCCAGGCGTGTAGGAACGCGATTGCGATCGAGCGAAAGCCAGCCGCATAGGCGGCTGCGAGAGCGCGCGTGAACTGGATCAAATCGATCTCGGCCACCACCGCGCCATGTGCATCCAGCCGCTCCATGACTTCGATGGTGTGGCTGTAGAGTGCTTCCGGCAGGCGGATGTCGCGCGCGAAGATGTCCGGCCGCGCTTGGTAGCCGATGCGCAGGGCATCGGCGAACCCATGGGTGATCGCGAGCACGGTCGCGTCGCCCTTACGTTCCAACAGCGCGTTGGTCGCGACCGTGGTGCCCATGCGCACCTCACCGATCACGGCGGGGTCGATCGGCTGACCCTCCGTGAGACCAAGGAACTGGCGGATGCCGGCAACCGCCGCGTCGCGATAGCGCTCCGGGTGCTCGGACAGCAGTTTGGCGGTGTGGAGATGGCCCGCCGGATCGCGCGCCACGATGTCGGTGAATGTCCCACCGCGATCAATCCAGAAATCCCAACGCCCAGTGCCTGTAGTCATGGTCGGTTCCCCCTCTCCCTGGTTCGACGCACAAGTGCGTTGACACGAAGAAGACATTTTGTCGATAAAGTGTCAACACGACGACATCGGGATGTCATCGTGTTGGCCGGGGAGGCCAAACAGAGGAGGGGTCGATGACGCAACGGACGACGCTGGCGCCGAGCCGCCGGCAGCTACTCACAGGGGCTTTGGGGGTCGGCGCACTGGCAGGCATCGGGATGCCGGCTGCAGCCCAGCAGGCAGCGCGTTGGCAAATGCCAACACCGTACCCGCCGGGAAACTTTCACACCCGCAACATCGTAAACTTCGTTGAAGACGTGAAGACTGCGACCCGCGGTGGGCTCGAGATTGTCGTGCACCCCGGCGGCTCGCTGCTACCGCTGCCGCAGATCCGGCGCAACGTCCAAACCGGTGACGTCCAGATCGGCGAAGTGTTCCTGCCGGCCCTGGAAAACGAAGACCCGATGTTTGGGGTCGATAGCCTGCCGTTTATCGTGACGGGATACGAAGCAGCCGAGCGGTTGCTGGTCGCATCCCGGCCGGTGCTGGCAGCTCGCCTGCAGCAGGCGGGGTTGCGCTTGCTGTTCTCCGTCGCATGGCCGCCGCAAGGCCTTTACACCGCGCGCACGATTGAGCAGGT
>JAAFHH010000207.1 GCA_013297545.1 Alphaproteobacteria bacterium | reverse complement strand
CTGCCGCTCCCGCACCAGCAGCCCAACCGCCAGCGCCGCGCGCGCCCAGCCTGCCGGGTGTGCTCGACCAATTGTTCCGCCGATGATTCCACGCAAGCGGTTCTGGCAAGCGGCGACCGCCGGGCCGGATCACACCGTGCTGCTCGACAGCAAAGCGCTGCCGACACCGGCCGGAACGCCGCTCGTGCTGCCAACTGCAGCGCTGGCCGCAGCGATCGCGGCCGAATGGCAGGCGCAGGGCGAGCTGATCCACCCGCACACCATGCCGCTCTACCAGCTCGCGGTGACCGCGCTCGACAAGGTTGCCCTCGACCCGGCAGCGGTCGCGGCGGAGACCGCGCGCTACGCTGGATCAGACCTCGTGTGCTACCGCGCAGCCGAACCGGCCGATTTGGTGGCCCAGCAGCACGCGGTGTGGCAGCCGCTGCTCGATTGGTTGGCGCTGCACTACGACGCGCCTCTGGTGGTGACCACTGGCATCATGCCGGTTGATCAGCCGCCGCTGGCGTTGCTGGCGCTGGAGCGCGCCGTGGCCGCGCTCGACCTTTGGCGGCTGACGGCACTCGCGTTCGCGACCTCGACGGCGGGGTCGCTCACCGTAGCGCTCGCGCTGAAAGACCGGCTGATCGATGTCGACGGCGCGTTTGCGGCAGCCGAACTCGACGCCAGCTTCGAAATCGCGCGCTGGGGTGAAGATCATGAGGCAACCGATCGCCGTGCGCGGGTCCGCGCCGATCTGGATGCCGCACGGCGATTGCTGGATCTGCTGGAGCCAGCCTGATATTGGCGTCCGCCAGGACGTGAGGAGAGCGTGACCATGCAAGACATTCTGGATCGTCTGGAGGCCAAACGGGCGGGTGCGCGCGCCGGCGGCGGTGCCAAGCGGATCAGCGCGCAGCACGCCAAGGGCAAGCTGACCGCGCGCGAACGCCTGGAAGTACTGCTCGACGACGGCTCGTTCGAAGAATGGGGCATGTTCGTCGAACACCGCTGCCATGATTTCGAGATGGGTGACCAGAAAGTGCCGGGTGACGGCGTGGTCACTGGGTTTGGCACCGTCAATGGTCGGCTCGTGTTCGTGTTCAGCCAGGATTTCACCGTGTTCGGCGGCTCGCTGTCCGAAGCCCACGCGGAGAAGATCTGCCGGATCATGGATCAGGCGCTGAAGGTGGGCGCACCGGTGATCGGCCTGAACGACAGTGGCGGGGCGCGCATCCAAGAAGGGGTCGCGAGCCTCGGCGGCTATGCGGAAGTGTTCCAGCGCAACATCTTGGCCTCCGGCGTCGTGCCGCAAGTGTCGATGATCATGGGGCCGTGCGCCGGCGGTGCCGTCTATTCGCCCGCGATGACCGACTTCATCTTTATGGTGAAGGATAGTTCTTACATGTTCGTCACCGGGCCCGAAGTGGTGAAGACGGTAACGCACGAGAGTGTGACCCAAGAAGAACTGGGTGGTGCCGTCACCCACACCACGAAGTCCGGCGTCGCCGACCTCGCGTTCGAAAACGATGTCGATGCGCTGTTGGAACTGCGCCGGTTCTTGAGCTTCCTGCCGCAGAACAACCGGGAAAAGGCGCCAGTCCTCGCCTGCACTGATCCGGCCGATCGCCGCGAAGACAGCCTGGACACGCTGATCCCCGACAATCCGAACAAGCCCTACGACATGAAGGAACTGATCGCGAAGATCGTCGACTACGGCGATTTCTTTGAGATCCAGCCGGAGTTTGCGCGCAACATCCTGACCGGCTTTGCCCGTTTCAATGGTGCGAGTGTCGGCATTGTTGCGAACCAGCCGATGGTGTTGGCGGGGTGTTTGGATATCGCGTCTTCCACCAAGGCCGCCCGCTTCGTGCGGTTCTGCGATGCGTTCAACATCCCCGTCCTGACCCTCGTTGACGTGCCAGGGTTCTTGCCGGGCACGGCGCAGGAATTCGGCGGCATCATCAAGCATGGCGCGAAGCTGTTGTTCGCCTATGGCGAGGCAACGGTGCCGAAGGTGACGGTGATCACTCGTAAAGCTTATGGCGGTGCCTATGACGTCATGTCATCGAAGCACCTGCGCGGCGACCTCAACTACGCCTGGCCAACCGCCGAAATCGCGGTGATGGGCCCGAAGGGTGCGGTCGAGATCATCTTCCGCGGCGAGCCAGACCAGGTGGAGGCGCGCACGGAAGAATACCGGGAAAAGTTCGCCAACCCGTTCGTCGCCGCCTCGCGCGGCTACATCGATGATGTGATCATGCCGCACAACACGCGCATGCGCGTCACCAGGGCGTTTCAGATGCTGGCTTCCAAGGATTTGCAAAATCCCTGGAAGAAGCACGACAACCTGCCGCTTTAGCGAGGGATCGCCTACATGTTCACCAAGATCCTGATCGCCAATCGCGGCGAAATCGCCTGCCGGGTGATGCGCACGGCCAAGCGCATGGGTATCAAGACCGTCGCGGTTTATTCGGATGCGGACCGCGACGCGCTGCACGTGCGCGAAGCGGATGAGGCTGTGCGCATCGGCACCGCCCCCTCGGCCGATAGCTACCTGGTGGCCGAGCGGATTGTGCAAGCGTGCCTCGACACCGGTGCTGAGGCTGTGCACCCGGGCTACGGCTTCTTGTCGGAACGATCGAGCTTTGCCGAAGCACTGGCCGCCAAAGGCATCGCGTTCATCGGCCCGCCGGTTGGCGCGATTGCCGCGATGGGCGATAAGATTGAATCGAAGAAGCTGGCGCAAGCCGCCGGAGTCTCCACGGTGCCTGGCCACTTGCAGGCGATCGACACGCCCGATGAAGCAGTCCAAATCGCCGAGGCGATTGGCTACCCCGTGATGCTGAAAGCATCGGCTGGAGGTGGCGGCAAAGGCATGCGGGTCTGCCGCACTGCGGCTGAGGTACGCGAGGGGCTGATCTCGACCCAGAACGAAGCCCGCACCGCGTTCGGCGATGACCGGGTGTTCTGCGAGAAGTTCATCGAAAAGCCGCGCCATATCGAAATCCAAGTGCTGGGCGACCAGCACGGCACGATCCTCTACCTCGGCGAACGGGAATGTTCGGTCCAGCGCCGGCACCAGAAGGTGATCGAAGAAGCACCGAGCCCGTTCGTCGATGAGGCGATGCGCCGGGCGATGGGCGAGCAGGCAGTCGCTCTTGCCCGCGCTGTTGGCTATTTCAGTGCTGGCACGGTCGAATTCATCGCCGGGGCCGACAAGAGCTTTTACTTCCTGGAGATGAACACCCGCTTGCAGGTCGAACACCCGGTGACCGAACTGGTCACGGGTCTTGATCTCGTGGAGTGGATGATCCGCGTTGCGGCGGGCGAGAAGCTGCCGATCCGTCAGGACCAAGTGCAGCTGAAGGGCTGGGCGATGGAAGCCCGGCTCTACGCCGAAGACCCGGCCCGTGGCTTCCTGCCCTCCATCGGCCGGGTCACGCGCTACATCAAGCCCGAGGGCAAGGGCGTGCGGGTCGATACCGGCGTCTATGAGGGTGCCGAGATCTCGATGTACTACGACCCGATGATCGCCAAGCTGATCACCTCAGGGCCCACGCGTGAGGCGGCGATCGACACCATGGCGACCGCCCTCGATGCGTTCGATGTCCGCGGGGTGGCGCACAACGCCGCGTTCTTGTCGGCACTGATGGCGCTGCCGCGGTTTCGCGCCGGGGATCTCACCACCAACCTGATCGCGGAAGATTTTCCGGGCGGCTATGTCCCGGCGATGCCAACCGGTGAGCGCTTGGCGGAACTGCTCGGCCTCGCGGCAGTCCGCGCGTGGGCGGCGGATTTGGCGCCGACGAAATCAACCCAGCTGGTCGTGCGTGCCGGTGGGGTCAACCACCCGGTGCGGGTGACTGCGGCAGAGGGCGGTGCCGATGTGGTGATGGATGGCTGGACGCTCGCGGTGCGCGGGCCGCTCACGCCAGTCACCCTGTGGCACGGCACCTTGAATGGCCGCACGGCGGCCGTGCAGATCAGCCGCACCAAGGGTGGGGAGCGGTTGCTGCACCAAGGCCAAGCGATCGAGACCCGGGCCATGAGCCCGCGGGCCGCTGAGCTGATGGCCTTGATGCCGGAGAAAAAAGTAGCAGACCTTTCAAAGTTCTTGCTATCGCCCATGCCTGGGCTGTTGGTTCAGCTCAATGTCGCCGCGGGCCAGGCGGTCAAGGCCGGCGACGCGCTGGCGGTGGTGGAGGCGATGAAGATGGAGAATGTCTTGCGCGCCGATGCCGATGGCGTGGTGAAGGCGATTCGCGCAGACAAGGGGGCGTCTCTTGCCGTGGATCAGGTGATTTTGGAGTTCGCATGACGGCGCTTGGGTGTTGGCAGATCTTTGTCTATGGCCGGGTGCAAGCCGTCGGCTACCGCGATTGGGTGGTTGGCCAAGCACAGTCGCTCGGCCTCGATGGCTTTGTCCGCAACGTCAGCGACGGCACGGTCGAAATCGTTGCGAGCGGCCTGCTGCCAGCGGTTCAGACGTTGGAGCAGCGCTGCTGGACCGGCCCCGCCTTGGCGCGGGTGTTCTGGCTCGACCGTACCGAAGTCCACGATCAGCCGGCTGTGGCACCGGGGTCCGGCTTTCGCCGCCTGGCGAGTGTCATGCGGACCACGATCCGCTGACACGTTTAGCCTTTGGCGATAAGTCTGGACCGGAGTAAGCTTAACACCGCACAGGGTTACCAGAGGAACCGAGCATGAAGCTCTCCGACCTGCCCGAGATGGACGACGAAGCCGAAGAAGAGCAAGAGATGGGCTCGACGGCGTTCGACATGCGGGCATTGGAGTCAATCTCCGAAGTGCCGGTTCAGGTCTCAGCCGTGCTTGGGCGCGCGGTGATGGACGTCAACACCATGTTGAAGCTGGGCAAAGGGGCGGTGATCGAACTCGATCGCAAGCTCGGCCAGGCGATTGATGTCTACGTCAACAACCGCTTGGTCGCGCGCGGCGAAGTGGTGATCAACGACGAACGGCTCGGCATCACCATGACCGAGATCGTGAAGAACGTCGAAAAAGGCTAACCCGCGGGAGGGTAGCGATGACCGGACAGCTTGAAGGCAAGCGCGTGCTGGTGACAGCAGCGGGTGCTGGTATTGGCTATGCGATTGCCGCCGCTGCGGCTGCGGCTGGTGCTTCGGTGATTGCAACCGATCTGCGGCCCGAGGCGGTGCCGACCGGGCCAGGCCTGACTGCCCGTGCCCTCGATGTCCGCGATGACCAGGCTGTCCGCGCGCTCGTGGCTGACATCGGCGCCGTCGATTGCTTGATCAACGTCGCCGGTATGGTGCCGCACGGCACCGTTCTCGACAGCGATGACGCCGTCTGGGCCGTCGCCGTCGACCTCAACGTCGTCGCGATGGCGCGTCTGGCACGGGCCGTTCTGCCTGGCATGATGGCGCAGGGTGGCGGCGCGATCGTGGCGATTGCGTCGGTGTGTTCCTCAATCCGCGGGTTTCCGAACCGGGCGGTCTATGGTGCCACCAAGGGGGCGGTGATCGGCCTCACGCGCTCGATTGCGGCCGACTTCGTTGCCCGCGGCATTCGGTCCAATGCGATCTGCCCCGGCACGGTCGATACCCCGTCTTTGCAGCTGCGGATTGCCGAACAAGCAGCCGCGCGCGGGGTCCCCGTCGAGACGGTGCTGAACGAGTTCGCGAGCCGCCAGCCGATGGGTCGCCTTGGCCTGCCAGCAGAAGTGGCGGACATGGCGGTGTATCTGGCGAGCGATGCGGCCCGCTTCGTCACCGGCCAAGAATTCATTATCGACGGCGGGATCACCGCGTGAGCCGCCTGATCGCGGTGGACTGGGGCTCAACCAGCCTGCGCGTGTACTTGCTGGATCCGGCTGGCACCCTTCTCGACCAGCGCGCCAGTGCCGACGGCATCACCAGCCAAACCGCTGCGAGCTACCCAGAGACACTCAAGCGGGTGACCGCCGGCTGGCAGGGGACCGTGGTGTTGGCTGGCATGGTCGGCAGCCGCCAGGGCTGGGTTGAAGCACCGTACTGCCGCTTGCCGGCCGATGCAGCGGCACTCGCAGCGTCCGCGA
>JAAFHH010000204.1 GCA_013297545.1 Alphaproteobacteria bacterium | reverse complement strand
CTCGACATCGTGCCAGCACTGATCGAGGCTGGCGCAACCGTGCGCGCCTACGATCCCGAAGGCATGCACGAAGCGCAAAAGCTGCTGCCGGCCGAGACGATCTTCTGCGACACCGCCTACGAGACCATGGGCGGTGCCCATGTGCTGGCGATCGTGACGGAATGGAACGAATTCCGCTCCCTCGACTTGAAGCGCGTAAAGTCGCTGCTGGCCGCCCCGGTGATGGTCGACCTGCGCAACGTCTACGAACCAGCCCAGATGGCGGAGGCTGGTTTCCGCTACAGCTGCATCGGCCGCGCGTCGGTGTAAGGGCGTTATCCTTGTAAATCATCCACAACGTGGATAATTTACAAGGATGTTGACCCGCAGACTGGAGCCGGAGGTCGAGGCGGCGCTCGGATCTCAAGCCGCCGTTGCGCTGCTTGGGCCGCGCCAAGTTGGCAAGACGACGCTCGCCCAAGCAATTGGGCGGACGCGCGATGCTCTCTACCTCGACCTTGAAGATCCGGAGGCGCGCGAGCGGCTCGCGAGCCCTTCCCTGTTCTTCGATGCGATGGCGGACCGATTGGTGATCTTGGACGAGATCCACCGAATGCCGGATCTGTTCCTGAGCCTACGCGGCGCGATCGATCGCGGCCGGGCGGCAGGTCAGCGCGTCGGGCGCTTCTTGATCCTCGGCTCGGCTGCGATCGACGTGCTACGGCAATCGAGCGAAAGCCTGGCGGGGCGGATTGCCTTTCTCGAACTCAGCCCCCTTTCGGTTCTGGAAGTTGGCCAGTCGCGCGAGGATCGCCTGCGCCTGTGGCTGCGCGGCGGCTTTCCGGATAGTTTCTTGGCCGCATCCGACCGTACCAGCCTATCGCTGCGTCGGGACTTCATCCGAACCTACCTTGAGCGGGACGTCGCCAGCTTCGGCCCGCGCGTCCCGGCCGAGACGCTGCGGCGGCTATGGACCATGCTGGCGCACCGCCAAGGCCAGTTGCTCAACGCGTCTGATCTTGCGCGCAGCCTGGCGGTCAGTGCGCAGTCCGTTGGCCGCTACATCGATTTGCTGTGCGATTTGATGCTGGTGCGCCGCCTCGCACCCTTCCACACCAATCTGGGCAAACGCTTGGTGAAGTCGCCGAAACTCTTCATCCGTGACAGTGGGCTCACCCACGCGCTGCTTGGCATCGAAACGTTGGATCAGTTGCTCGGCCACCCGGTCGCGGGGGCAAGTTGGGAAGGCCTGGTGGTCGATACCTTGATCAGCCTCGCACCGGCTGAGACCACCGCCAGCTGCTACCGCACGGCCGCCGGGGCGGAGATCGACCTTGTGCTCGACTTCGTCGATGGCACGCGCTGGGTGATCGAAGCGAAGCTTGGTCTTGGTGCCAAACCGCGTCGCGGCTTTTTTGAAGCGTGCCGGGACTTGAACCCCGCGGCCGCCTTTGTGGTGCACAGTGGGGAAGACCGCAGTCCGCTCGCACCAGGGGTAGAGGCGATTGGGCTGCGCGCGTTGGCCGACTTGGTGGCGGCGCGCTCGACCTAGTTCGGCTGCTGGAGCCCGCGCTCGGCGGCGATTTGGTTCATGCGGGTGGCCAGATCCTGGTGCTCTTCCATCAGGCGGTGGAAGTGGTCGGTGCGCAGCTTCAGCAGCTGGCAGAAGCTTTTGGCGGTCACCGTCGCTGCCCGCTTGCGCTGGGACAACAGCGCGATTTCGCCAAAGAATTGCCCGGCCGCGAGGGGCACTTTGCGGCCGTCGGGCAAGCGCACTTCCACGTCACCTTCGATCAGGAAGTACATGCCATCGGCCGCGTCGCCGGCTTCGATGATCATCTCGCCACGATCGGCGGAGCGGGGTTCCAGCACGGTCACGATCTCGGCGATGCGCATGGCGGGCAGACTGTCGAAGAAGGGCACCTTCGCCACCAGGGTCCAGGACACCACGAAGTTCCGGCGCTTCATTTCTTCGGCAAAGCCGGTGGCGAGAATACCCGCTGGCAGCGCGAACATGCCCATGCCGAGCAGCACCGCGAAACTGCCCATGATCCGGCCGACCACGGTTTGCGGCACGACGTCGCCGTAGCCAACCGTCGCCAAGGTGACGATGCCCCACCACATGGCGCGCGGGACAGAGCCGAACGCCTCCGGCTGGGCTTCGCGTTCGATCAGGAAGGCGATCGCGGAGATGATCACCAGCAAGATCATCATCAACACCGAGGACGCGAGCAGGGGCTTGCGCTCATTGCGCACCACCACAATCAGCGTGTCGAACGCGGAGAAGAAGCGCAGCAGCTTGAGCAGTCGAATACAGCGCAGCACCAGCAACAGCTCGGTCGACGGATCAGCGAACAAGGTGAGCAGACCCGGCACGATCGCAACCAGATCGATGAGGGCCATCGGCGTCAGGCAATAGCGCAACCGGCCGCGCAGCCCATCGCGGTAGAGGCCCTTCGGGTGCAGCGGGCAGACCCAAACCCGCAGGCCGTATTCCGCTGCGAACAGCAACAACAACACGGCTTCGGTGATCAGAAACACCCGCTTCCAGTCGTCGAAACTCTCTTCCGTCGCAAGGATGCCAACCAAGGTGCCGATGACAATCGCGATGCCAATCACCGCATCGAACACCCGCCCGGGGATTGATCCCTTGGCGCCACCCTCGATCACTTCGTATAGCTGCCGCGACGCCATGCTGGTCTCCCTGTCGTGCGGATAAGGCTACATGGCCGCTTCCAGTGAAACCAGCGCAATAGCCGCAGACAGAACAGGGATTTGAGCGATGCCCCGTCCGAGAACCGCCTATCCGCACTTCCTCACCATCCCCACTCGCTGGATGGACAATGACGTCTACGGTCACGTCAACAACGTCGTCTACTATTCGTACTTTGATACTGTCATCAACCAGTACCTAATGGCGATGGAGGTGCTGGACTATGACCAGGGCACGACGATTGGGCTCGCGATCGAAACCCAGTGCACGTTTCACCAGTCGCTCAAGTTCCCGGAGGTGATCGAGGCCGGCTTGAGCGTCGGCAAGCTTGGCACCAGTTCCGTGCGCTACGAGATCGGGCTGTTTCGTGCGGGGGCGGCGGAGCCGGCGGCAGAAGGCTACTTCGTCCACGTCTTCGTCGATCGCGCGAGCCGCAAGCCGACACCCATCGCCGGGCGTTTGCGCGATGTGCTCAGCGCCCTGATGCCGCAGTGAAAGTGCAATAAATCCACTTTGCCCATCGGGCGATCCGCTGCATAGTTGGTGGTGCCACGCGCGCATGGGACACGCCGTGCTTCAGGGGACGCCGATGCAAACGGTGTTTTTTCGCCGTACTTACGACGAGACGATGTCGCTTCTGGTCGAGGCCCGGGACTATTTGTCCTACGGTGAGCCGTTCGAACGCCCGAAGCTCGGCTCTGGCGATCGGCTGAAAGCCAACTGCGAGGCGATGCGCATCACCTCGCGCCTGACCCAAGTGATGGCCTGGTTGCTGGTGCAGCGCGCAGTGGCGGAGGGCGAGATGACCTGTGAGGAAGCCGCCGCCGAACCACACCGGCTGGCCGGTCAATCGGTCTGCCACGTGACCGATGCGTTCCCAGACACGCCCCTGCCGCGCGCCTTGCGCTCCCTGCTCGACCGGTCCTACGCGCTCTACATTCGGGTGGAGCGGTTGGATCAGATGGTGGCGTCGCGGGCTAACTGACGAAGATCGTGGCGGCCAAGCCGCCCATGGCGCCCACCGACAAGATCGCCCTCAGGTGCTGGTACCAAACCGGCAGATCCTCGGCCAAGGGCGAGAGACGATCGATGCTCCACGCCACCCCAAAGCCACAGAGCAGAATCAGCGTGCCGTGGTGCTGGAACGCATGACAGGTCCAACCGATCAGCGCTGGCAGCACACTCCAGGCGTAGCGGGGCCAACGGCGCTCCCCGGCCATCAGCGCCACCCCCCAATGCACCCCGCCGAGGAAAGACAAGATCAGCGCGCCGTAGACCAGCTGCTGGTGGTGTGCCGCCCCCCACCACATTGGCTCCCACCAGATCAGTGCGGGTGCGGCCCAAAACGGCAGCAACCCGCCCAGACCCAGCACCAGCGCTGGTATGGGAATCCCCGCCATCGGCTAGACCAGCGCGTTGATGGCGCGCGCGAGGGTCACGTCGCGCTTGCTCAAGCCATCGGCGTCATGGGTGGTCAGCACAATGTCGACCCGGTTGTAGACATTGGCCCATTCGGGATGATGATCCTGGGTTTCCGCCAACAGGGCGACCCGGCTCATGAAGCCCCAGGCCTCGTTGAAGGTTTTGAACACGAAGCGGCGATAGAGCGCGTCGCGATCCTCCAGCAAGGCCCAATCCTTGAGATCGCCAAGCTCTGCGCGCTGCGCGTCGGTCAACCGCTGTACCATGCCCACCCTCTCTGTGATCGCCTGACAGGCGGCTTGGAACCGCCTGTGCTTGTCGCTAAGGTCGCGGCCATGCCGCCGTCACTGCCCGCCGCTGCCTCGCATGGGGCGCCCCCCAGCCTCGACGACCTCGCCGTGTTGGCTGAGGCCGCACTGGCAGGGATGCCGGCTGAACTGGTGACAATGGTGGGCGATGTCGCGCTCGCCGTCGAGGAGTTTCCGGACGCGGAAACCGAGGCGGAGATGGAACTGGACAGCCCGTTCGACCTGCTTGGCCTCTACCGCGGGCGACCGCTGACCGAACGCTCAATCTTAGACACTGCGACCCTGCCCGATCGCATCGTGCTCTACCGCCGCCCGATCCTCGACCACTGGTGCGAGACCGGCGAGGACCTGGCGCATCTGGTGCGCCACGTGCTGATCCACGAGATCGGCCACCATTTCGGCCTGTCCGATGCGGACATGGAACGCTTGGAGGCTGAAACCCCATGATTGTTGTTCCGCTGACCAAAGGAGACGGCATGGCCGCCTACGATTACGCTTCCGACTGGCTCGCCAAGGCGTCCGTGTTGACTGAAGCGCTGCCCTACATGCGTCGCTTCCACGGGGAGATCGTGGTGGTGAAGTTCGGCGGTCACGCCATGGGGTCGGAGGAACTCGCCCTCGAATTCGCCCGCGACATCGTGCTGTTGAAGCAGCTCGACATCCACCCCGTGGTGGTCCACGGCGGCGGGCCGCAGATCAAGGCGATGTTGGAACGCCTGCAGATCCGCTCCGAATACGTCGACGGTCTGCGTGTGACCGATGGCGCCACGGTGGAAGTGGTCGAGATGGTGCTGGCCGGCACGATCAACAAAGCGATCGTGGCGGACATCGCCCAGGCTGGCGGTGTCGCGGTTGGCCTGTCGGGTCGCGATGGCGGGCTGATCAAGGCGCGCAAGCTCACCCGCACCAAGATCGATCCGGACAGCAACATCGAAAAAGTGCTCGACCTCGGCTTTGTCGGCGAACCCGAAACAGTCGATCCGCACGTGCTCCATGTGCTGACCCAGTCGGACATCATTCCGGTGGTCGCGCCGGTTGGCACGGGGCCAGACGGCCAGCCCTACAACATCAACGCGGATACCGCTGCCGGTGCGATTGCCGCCGCACTCAAGGCGTCGCGCCTGTTGCTGCTGACCGATGTCGCGGGCGTGCTCGACAAAGACAAGAACCTGGTCACCGACCTGACACCGGCCGACATCCAGGCGCTGATCGATGACGGCACGATCTCCGGCGGCATGATCCCGAAGGTGGAGACTTGCGTCGATGCCGTGAAGGGTGGCGTGGAAGCCGCCGTGATCCTGGATGGCCGGGTGCCGCACGTGATCTTGCTGGAATTGTTCACTGCGCGCGGTGCCGGCACGCTGGTACGCGAACGCCCGCTCACCGGTCCGCTCGAGAGCTGAGCCCAATGATGGCGGGATTACGGCCTACGGCGTTGTAACTGCACGTTTATCGGCGAGTGGGGCACATCTATCCCTGCGAGCGGCGCAGATGACGCCGCTGCACCACCCAAGGGAATAGGCCCCATGAACCGCTCAGTTGCCCTGTTGTTCGCCGCCGCCACCATCGCTGCCAGCCCGGCGCTTGCAACCGAAGTGAAGCCCGCCCAGACCAACCGCCCGGCGATCACGGGTCAGGTGTCGCCGCAAACCCTGCCGCAGACCACGCC
>JAAFHH010000203.1 GCA_013297545.1 Alphaproteobacteria bacterium | reverse complement strand
CTCGACCATCGCGGCGGCTGCCGCCGGGCTCGCGGCCCTGTGGCGCGCAGGCACCGGATCCGGCAAGGCTGCTTCGAACACGGCGCAGAGCTGAATGCGATCGCTCGCCGCCGCAGCGGCGGCTGCGGCCACCCGGTCCTGGTTCGACCACGGATGGTCGGGTGGGCAGAGTGCGCGAAACCCTTCTCGGCCGATGCCCAGGCGGTGCAGCCCATCCGGTATGTCCTGGTCGTCTGGGCTGATGGCGGCAATCGCGAGGTCGAGAGTGCCGGCTTGCAGCCCCGCCTGCAGATCCGGTTCGGCGGCCTGTTCCACGCGCAGCTCAAGGCCGGGCAGGGCGCGCTGCACTTCTGCCAAGTGGGGGCTGAGCCGGGCGAGCTGGATCGTCGGGCAGACCCCGATCGCCAGCGGGGCAACCTCGCGCTTGCGGTAACTGTCGGCCTGGCGGTGCACGGCTTCGGCGGCGGCGAAGGTCTCCTGCAGCAGGGGCAGCATGCGCCGGCCGAGTTCGCTCAGCACCATCGTCGGGTCGCGGTGGAACAATGGCCCGCCGAGTTCGTCTTCGAGCGCGCGCACAGCTTTGGTCAGCGCTGGTTGGCTGACGCCGCAGCGCTTGGCTGCTTGGGTGAAGTTGAGCAGGCGGGCGGCTTCCAGCACGTAGCGCACTTGTTGTAGCTGCATCGCCTCACCCTCCCGGTGGCGGGACGACCTTGCCGGGGTTGAACACCCCCTGCGGGTCGAGGGCTGCCTTCACCCGTTGCATCATTGCCACGCCCACCGGGTCCTTGTAGCGCACGACATCGCTGACCTTCAGGCGCCCAACGCCGTGCTCGGCCGAAAAACTGCCGCCGAGCGCATGGGCGCGGTCGTAGACGATGCGGTTGACCTCGTCCCAACGCGCCAGAAACGCCTTTGGATCCGCACCAATCGGCTGGGAGATGTTGAAGTGCAGGTTGCCATCGCCCAGGTGGCCGAAATTGACCACCCGCGCCCCCGGGATCGCTGCCACGACAGCGGCTTCGGTCTCGGCGGAATAGTCGGCAATCGCACCGATCGGCACAGAGACATCGTGCTTGATCGAGGCCCCTTCGAAGCCCTGGGCTTCGGACAAGAATTCCCGCACCCGCCAGAGTTGGTTCGCTTGCGCACTCGACTGGGCGACCACGGCATCGAGCGCCAAGCCATCCTCCAACGCCGATTCGAGGCAGGCCTGCAGCTGGCGGGTCAAATCGTCGCCCGCTGCCGGCGAGGTGAGTTCGATCAGCACGTACCAGCCATAGCCCGGCAGCGGGTGGCTGATGCCGGTGCCGTGGCGCACCACCATGTCGACGCCGATGGCGTTCATTGCCTCAAAGCCGGTGACCGCATCGCCACTCGCCTGGCGCGCACGGGCGAGCAGGGCGACGGCGGCGCCGAGATCAGGCACCGCCACCAGCGCGGTTGCCCGCTGGCGATTGGCTGGGAACAGTTTCAAGACCGCCGCGGTGATGATGCCAAGCGTGCCTTCGGAGCCAACGAACAGATGGCGCAGATCATAGCCCGTGTTGTCTTTGCGCAGCGCCTTCAAGCCGTTCCAGACCTGACCATCGGCCAACACGACCTCAAGGCCGAGCACCAGATCGCGGGCATTGCCGTAGCGCAACACTTGAGTGCCACCAGCATTGGTGCCGAGCACGCCGCCAATCCGGGCCGAGCCCTCAGCCGCGAGGCTGAGCGGGAACAACCGGTCCACCTCGGCCGCGACGCGTTGGGCATCCGCCAGGATGACGCCGGCTTCTAGGGTCATGGTGAAGCCGGCGGGATCGACCGCGCGCACGCCGGTCATGCGTTCGAGCGACAGCACGATTTGGCCGGCATCGGGCACCCCGCCGCCAACCAGCCCGGTGTTGCCGCTCTGGGCGACGATCGCAACGCCGGCGGCGGCTGCGCGCTCGACGACAAACGCGACCTCCGCCGTTGACCGCGGGCGCACAGCGGCGAGTGCTGCGCCGCGCCAGAGCTTGCGCCATTCGGTGACGTAGGGCTCCAGCCCCGCGGTGTCGCTGACCACCCCGCCGGGCCCAAGGCGGCGGTCAAACTCGGCAAGCAGGGCAGCGGTTCCAGCGGTCATGGCAGTCCTCTTTCACGCCAAGCCTGCCGTCGATCGGGCCGCCAGCGCAAGCGTATGCACGCCCGTGCTGCAGCGCACACAGCAGCATGTTGCATTGCCAAAAGAAAACTCTGTTGCGTTGCAGTAAAAGAAATTTCTCGATTCAGGTCTTGAGTATTGGCCCAGGGCGTTCTTAAATAAGAGTCAAGAACAGCAGGCGAGTGGGCGCTGGAGCAAATCTTTAAGGTTTGAACAGTTCCATCATCGACCCACTGCACCGCCGATTGGGGCACACGAAAGAGGGGGAACGGCCATGTTCGGACTTCCACGGGATGCGGGACCGCAACCGAAGCTTGAGCTGTTGATGGAACACCTCGGCATGGATCCGCAAGAAACCGACGATCGGCTGCGCCGTGCGGTCGCCGATGCGTTGGTGGCCTATCGCTTCGCCGATCCCGGCGAACCGCAGCCAATCGACTTGGCGCTGCGCGACGCCGCCTATGTGCTGGCGGCTGTGCTGGAGCCGACGCGCGTGGTCCGCCTGGTCAAGGCCTCCACCTTGGCCTTGCAGGCTGGCCGTGTGGCGGTCTGGCTGCAGCCGGTGCTGCTGGATCACGGCTTCGAATGGCCGTGGCAGGCGGAGGGGGGCGCCGTGCCAGCACCTGCACCGCGTGCGGTGGCGGTTGCCCGCTCGGCCGCGCTCAGCGCTGCGTGAGGGAAGGGGCTGGTGCGCTTGACCCCTGCCTCCTAAACTCGGCTTAGAGTTCTCAGGAGGGTAGGGCGATGGGTCAGTTTGGCATTGGGCAGCCGATCACACGGTTGGAAGACGCGCGGCTGGTCACCGGGACTGGCAGCTACACCGATGACATCGTGAAGCCGAACATGGTGTTCGGCGTGCCGATCCGGTCGCCCCACGCGCATGCCGAAATCGTCATGATCGACACGGCGGCAGCCCTTGAGGTACCGGGGTGCCTCGCAGTGCTGACGGCCGCCGACGACGATGTCGCGAAAGTGGCTGCGATTCCAACCGCCGTTGTGCTGACCAACCGCGATGGCACCACCATGCCAGCCCCGCCGCGCCCGGTGCTGGCGGCGACCCGGGTGCGCCATGTGGGCGATGCCGTCGCCTTCGTGGTGGCAGAGACCTTGGAGGCCGCGCGCGAAGCCTCTGAACTGGTCGAAGTCGAATACCGCTCGATGCCGGCGGTGGCGGACAGCCCTGCGGCACTGCGCCCAGACGCCGTCGAAGTGTGGGCGAATGCGCCGGGCAATGTCTGCTTCGATTGGGGCAAGGGCGACATGGCGGCGACCGAAGCGGCTCTGGCCGCGAGCCCGCGTCAGGTCACCGTGCGCATCGTCAACAACCGGCTGATTTCGAACGCGATCGAACCGCGCGGCGCGATTGGCGAGTGGGACGGCACGCGCCTGACCCTCACCACCTCCTCCCAAGGCAGCCATGGCTTGCGCGACACCTTCGCCAAGCTGTTTGGCATGGACGCTGGCGCCGTGCGGGTGATCACGCCGGATGTTGGTGGCGGCTTCGGCACCAAAATCTTCCCCTATCCCGAACAGGCGCTGGTGCTGCTGGCGGCCAAGCGGCTCGGCCGGCCAGTTAAGTGGCGGGGCGATCGCTCGGACAGTTTCTTGGCCGACGCGCACGGCCGCGACAACATCACGACGGCGACGGCTGGCGTGGATGCCGACGGCAAAATCCGCGCGCTCAAGGTGGAAACGGTCGCCAACCTCGGGGCGTACCTCTCGACCTATGCTGCCTTCATCCCAACCGGCGGCACGCCGATGCTGAGCGGTGTGTATGATATCCCCGTCGCTGCGGTGCATGTGCTCGGCGTGTTCACCCACACCACGCCGATCGATGCGTACCGCGGTGCCGGCCGGCCGGAAGCGGCCTACGTGATCGAACGGACGATCGATGCCGTGGCGCGCACACTCTCCCTCGACCCCGCCGCTGTGCGCCGGCGCAACTTCATTCGCCCAGAGCAGATGCCCTACACCACGGTGCTCGGCCAAACCTATGACAGCGGCGAGTTCCAAGCCGTGCTCGACAGCGCCTTGGCGGAAGCTGACACGGGCGGCTTTGCCGCTCGGCGCCAGCGCGCAGCTGCTCACGGCAAAGTCCGCGGCCTTGGCCATGCCTACTACATCGAAGTCTGCGGTGGTGGCGGTCCGGAGTGGGCGAGCCTGAAGATCGAAGGCACCGGTGTGGTGTGGATCGGTGCCGGCAGCCAGACCAATGGCCAGGGCCACCATACCGCCTATGCCCAGATCGCCGCCGACGTGCTGGGGATTGATCCGGCCGTGGTCACCTTCCACCAGGGCGACACGGATGTGCTGCCGAAGGGCTCCGGCACTGGCGGCTCGCGCTCGATCCCGGTCGGCGGGGTGGCGGTGCGCCAGGGTGCGCATACGCTGCTCGCCAAAGCCAAGCGCCTGGCGTCGCATTATCTGGAAGCAGCCGAAGTCGACCTCGACTTCGCGGATGCGATGTTCACAGTCGCCGGCACGGACCGGCGCATCAGCCTGTTCGAGATCGCCGAGCGCGCAACGTCTGCCCCGCCGCCGGGCGAGGCGCCGGGGTTGGAGACCTCAGAGACCTACAAGCCGTCGGCGGCCACATACCCCAACGGCGCTCATGTGTGTGAAGTGGAGATCGATGCCGACACCGGCCAGGTGCGCATCGTTGGCTACTGGGTGGTCGATGATTTCGGCACGGTGATCAACCCGTTGATGCTCGCCGGCCAAGTGCATGGCGGCATCGCCCAAGGGGTTGGCCAAGCGCTGCTGGAAGCCTGTGTGTATGACGAAACCGGCCAGATCCTGACAGGGTCGTTCATGGACTACTGCATGCCGCGCGCGGACGATCTGCCGCAGATCGCGTTCCGCACCCAGGGGGTTGCGTGCACGACCAACGCGCTCGGCGTGAAGGGGGCCGGGGAGGCGGGTGCGATTGGCGCGCCACCGGCCGTGGTCAATGCCGTGCTCGATGCCCTCGCACCCTACGGTGTGGAGGAAATCGACATGCCGCTCACGCCAGAGAAAGTCTGGCGCGCATTGCAGGGTGGCCGCATGGCGCGCGCGGCCGAGTAGGTGGCCCTCGATCCCACGCTGATCAGCGCTGCGATCGAGGCTGCGTTGGCAGCGGGCCGGGCGATCCTGCCGCATTTCACGGCCGGCCAGGCCCAAGCAGCCGATCGCAAGGGTGACGGCAGCCCCGTGACCGCAGCGGACCGGGCCGGGGAGGCGGCGATTGTCGCGATCCTGGCGGCGGCTGATCCGTCAACGCCGATCATCGCCGAAGAAGCCGCCGCCGCGGGCACCGCACCGGCGGCCAGTGCGCGGTACTGGTGCGTCGACCCGCTCGACGGTACGCGCCAGTTCATCGCCGGCATGCCGGATTTCGCGGTCTGCATTGGCCTCGTCGAGAACGGCTTTCCGATCTTCGGCGTGCTGCACCGGCCGGTGGTCGGTGACCTCGTCATCGGCGGCGGCGGCGTGGTGGAGCAACGCCACCCGACCCGATTGGCGCTGCAGGTGCGCCCGGTGCCGACCGCACCGGTTGCGGTCGCCAGCCGCTCTGCCCAACCCGGCAGCCGCACGGCGGCGTGGTTGGCGGCGCACGGTGTGGAAGAAATCCACACTATGGGTTCAGCTTGGAAATTCGCCGAAATCGCCAGCGGCCGGGCGGATATCTACTACCGGCCGGGCGAAACCTCGGAATGGGACACGGCTGCCGGCCAAGCGATCCTGGAAGCCGCGGGTGGCTGGGTGACCGATCTCAGCGGCGTGCGCCTTGGGTATGGCAAGCCGCACCACCGAAACACCGGGTTTGTGGCTGGGACCGGGGATGCGAAGCGCTGGATTTAGCCTCGCCGCCCCACGCCTATCGCCCCTCCCCTCGCAAGCGGGGGGAGGCCGGGAGGGGGGATCACACGGGATGCGGCTCCCCGCTTCTGTCTGGAATTCTAAGATTTTCGGGTAACCGCAGCGGCGGGTCCCC
>JAAFHH010000205.1 GCA_013297545.1 Alphaproteobacteria bacterium | reverse complement strand
TGCCGCAAGATGACCCGCCGCCCCGGCTGGTCGAGCCCCTAGCCCCCGCGGAACCCGCCTGGCTGCGCTATGCCCAACCGTTCCAGCCGGGCAGTGGCGGGCCGGTGATCGCCATCGTGATCGACGATGTCGGGATTGACCGCACCCGATCCCGCCGCGCACTCACCCTGCCGAGCGATGTCACCCTCTCGGTCATGACCTACGCGACCGGCAGTGTGGAGCTCGCAACCTCTGCCCGCGCCCGGGGGCACGAGGTGATGGCGCATGTGCCGATGCAGCCAACCGGCACGGCCGACCCCGGCCCGCACGCGCTGACCTTGGCGGCCGGCGAGGTCGAGAACTTGCGGCGCTTGCGCTGGGGACTTGAGCGGGTACCGGGTGCGGTTGGCGTCAACAACCACATGGGCAGCCGCTTCACCGAAGAGAGTGCGGCCATGCTGCCGATCCTCAATGAACTGCGCCAGCGCGGCCTGTTGTTCTTGGACAGCCGCACCTCTGGTCGCTCGATTGCCGCGCGCGAGGCGGAACGCTTGAGCATTCCAACCCTGCGCCGCACGGTGTTCTTGGATCATAATCCCGCGATCGACCAAGTGCGTCGCCAACTGACCGCTCTGGTGCAAGCCGCGACCCGCAGCGGTGCGGCGATCGCCATCGGGCACCCGTACGACAGCACGCTCAGCGTCTTGGAAGAGTGGCTGCCGCGCGCGGCTGCCGAAGGGGTCAGCGTCGTGCCGATCACATCTGTGCTGCGCCGGATGGTGCAGCCCGCCTAAGCTCCGCCACACTCCTCAGGTTAGGAGATGGGCATGCGGGTGCTGTGGCTTGGGGTGCTGATGATGCTGGGCGCGTGTGGACCGTTCGTCTATCCGCCGGGGCCGGACGTGCGCCAGCCCGTGCTGTCCGCGGCCGCGATCCAGGCGGCTGACGGCACCGATCTCGCCCTCCAGCGCTGGCAGCCGGAGGGGCCCGCGCGAGCAACCATCCTCGCGGTCCACGGCTTCAACGACTACAGCCGCTTTATCGAAGACCCGGCACCCGCGTTCACCGCGGCTGGCTACCAAGTGATCGCGTATGACCAGCGTGGTTTCGGCCGCACGCCGATCCGCATGCGCTGGTCCGGCACGCCGGCCTATGTGCGTGATCTGCGCGTGGCGGTCGATCTGGTGCGCCAGTCAGCACCCAACCAGCCGCTTTACCTGTTGGCGGAAAGCATGGGGGCGGCGGTGACGTTGGTCGCCCAAGCCGAGGCACCCTTACCCGTCGATGGCTTGGTGCTGGTCGCCCCCGCGGTTTGGGGTCGGGCGTCGATGGGGCCGATTGAGCGGAGCGCGCTCTGGCTGTTCGCCCGCCTGGTGCCGGGGTTTGAAGCGACCGCCGAGGGCACCGGCCGCAACCCGTCGGACAATATCGAGATGCTGCGCCGCCTCGGCCGTGACCCGTTGATGATCACCCGCACGCGGCTCGATGCGATCCACGGGCTGGTGGATCTGATGGATGCAGCCCAAGCCTCGGCGCCGGAGCAGCACGCGGTGCCGACGCTGATTCTCTACGGCCTGCGCGAAGACGTCATTCCGCCGCGGGCGGTGTGCCAGTTTCTCGCCCGTTTACCGCCGCACAGCAGCATTCGACTGGCGCGCTACCCCTCGGGCTATCATATGTTGCTGCGCGACCGAGCGGCTGACCGCCCGATCGGCGACATATTGGCGTGGCTTGGCGATCCGAGGGTCGCTCTGCCCTCGGGCCATGAGAGTAGAATCGCCGATCTGGCGTGTGGAGGATAGTGCCGTGGGAACTCATCTGCTTTGACCCGGGCTCGACCCTTGCGCGCTCGCCCGCGCGATCCGGCCGTTGGGCGTACCGCCGAGGTAACGATCGAACGCTTAGGGGCGGCCGGCGACGGGCTCGCCGAATTCGATGAGCGCCCGCTCTACATCCCGGCAGCACTGCCGGGGGAATTGGTGCGCGTGCGCATCACCGGCCGGCGCGGCGATGGGCTCGCCGCCGCCGTCGAGGAACTCTTGACCCCAGCGCCAGAGCGCGCGATCCCGCCGTGTGCCCATTACGGCGAATGCGGCGGCTGCGATTTGCAGCACTACGCCGATGCACCAACCGCGCGCTTCAAGGCCGACTTGGTGGCCGAAGCACTCTCCCGGCGCGGCATCGCAGTCGAGATCCGACCAACCGCGACCTCGCCCGCCGCCAGCCGGCGCCGCATCGTGCTGGCGATCCGGCGCACCACTAAGGGCATCATCGTCGGCTTCAACGCACCGGAGAGTGCGCGGGTGGTCGACCTCGCGGTCTGCCCGGTTGCGATGCCGGCGCTCTCCCGGTTGATCGATCCGATCCGGGTCGCGGCAGCAGCGTGGATCGCGCCCGGGGAAGCAGCTGACGTCGCGCTGACCAAGGGCGATACCGGCGTTGATCTGCTGGTGCGCGCGCCGCGCGATCCCGGCCTCGATGAACGCGAAGCCTTGGCTGCCTTCGCGGAGGCGGAGGATCTGGCGCGGGTGTCCTGGAGCCACGACCGCGGTGACACGCAACCGATTGCCCGGCGCCGACCGTTTCACGTGCGGTTCGGATCGGTTGCGGTCGAACCGCCGCCGGGCAGCTTCCTGCAGGCGACCGATCACGGCGAAGCGATGCTGGCCGAAGCCGTGCTGGCCGCGCTGCCGACCCACGGTCGCTTGGTTGATCTGTTCGCCGGCTGCGGCACCTTCGCGCTGCGCTTGGCGGCGCGTGGTGGCGACGTGCGCGCGGTTGAAGGCGACTTGGCCGCGAGCGAGGCGCTGGGGGCGGCCGCCCGTGCCGCGATGCTGCCGGTCGCGGTCGACCACCGCGATCTCGACGAGCGCCCGCTGGTCGCAAGCGACCTCGCCGGCGTCGTTGGCCTGGTGTTCGACCCACCGCGTACGGGTGCGCGGGCGCAAGCGATGGAACTCGCCAAAAGCAAGGTGCCGGTCATCGTCGCGGTGTCGTGCAATCCGGCCAGCTTTGCGCGCGATGCCCGGATTTTGATCGATGGCGGCTACCGCCTCGAGCCCGTGCAACCGATCGATCAGTTCCGCTGGACGGCGCATGTCGAGCTGGTCGCGGTGTTTCGCCGGTCATAGCAGGGTGGGCTGTGGCGCCTCGATGCAGCGGGGATCGTCGTTGGCGACCCGGTTGACGTGATCGCCAACCCGCCGGATCGCTAGATGGCCTGGCGCCAGCGGGGTCGCGAGTGCCAGGGCTTGCGAGACTGAGCCCGTGAGCCAGTGCTCGGCATCCTCTCGTGTCAGCAACATCACGCCCATGCGGTGATGAAACGCGCTGATCTCGGCATTGGCTGCCGTGGTCACGATCGCAACACTGTCGACTGGCTGCCCGGCTGGATCTTGCCAGCGCGCCCACAAGCCGGCGAACCAGAACGGCCCGCCGCCGCCCTGGCGCTCGATCAGATAGGCTTGGCGGCTGCCCACCGCCCACTCGTAGGCGCCATTCGCCGGGATCAGGCAGCGCTGGTGCGCGAGGCTCGCCCGAAAGCTTGGCTTCTCCGCCATGGTTTCGGCGCGCGCGTTGATCAAGGGCGTGGTCGACAGCACCTTGGTCCAGGCCGGGATCAGCCCCCAGCGCAGGCTGCTGAAGCCATCGGCGCGCAGCACGGGCACATCTTGCGTCGGCGCGATGTTCCAGCGCGGTCGCCAGTTCGGCCACTCAACAGCCGTGATGGCCCCCGGCAGCAGTGGGGCGAGGTCGGACGGCGGTGCAGTCAGCATGTAGCGACCGCACATCGGCGTGGCGGCTTAGGTTGGGATGCTGTTGTGGCTGCCGTCGCACAGCGGCTGGCCGGCGGTTGCCTTGCAGGCGCAGAACCACACCTCGCCATCCGCCTCGGCCGTGTAGGCGAGCGGGCTCAAGCCCGTCCCTTTGTGCGCGCCATCGCAGAACGGCTGCTTGGCCGAGCGCCCGCAGCTGCACCAGTAGTAGGTTTTGCCAGCAACCACGGTCGCTGGGATGGGCGAGCGGGCGGCGGCGATTGGGGTCTCGGACATGGGTTGCTCCAGCGCTGTAAGGGCTCAGAGGTACTCGGCTCAGGCGTTCGGCTCAACTGAGAAAGCCGGCGATGCCGTTGAGGCCGTCCCACTGGAAGTAGCGCTGCCAGTACCAGCGATCGGCCCAGGGGTCGTACGGCACGCAGGCTTGCGCTGCGGGATCGGCAATGAACCGGCGCTGGCGATCGTCTGCCACCAACACGGCAGAGCGTGAATAGCTGGAATTGGCGAATGCCACCACGTCCGAGCGGCTGATCATCACCCAGTCCAGCAGCTCGGGTCGGTAGGGTCCTGCGGGTAGGGGCAGGTCGATCGGATTGAAGTCGGCAAACATCGGCCGCACCAGCTCTGGTGCTTCGGTTGCGATGTGCAGGCGTGGCCGATCCAGCGTTGGCCAGATCTGCTCCAGCCAGTGGCGATACCAGCGCCCGGGCACGACGTACATCAGGGGTACATTCGGGATCGCGTTTAGGTACAGCCGGACATGGATGGTGACCAAAGTGCCATCGCCGCGCGCGGCTGCCACCTGGGGGGCGATGATGGCCTCCAGCTCTGGCTTCAGACGAAACATCCGGCGCCACAGCGTGCGGTGCCGGCCCATCCAATCCGGCTGTTCTTGGAAATAGCCGTGGTGAGCGATGAAGTTCGGCACGGATCGTTCGCGCCAGACGCTGAGTTCCCGGCGATCATCGCCCTGGAGTACACGCTCAAGGTGCGGGCCGCGCACCGGCACCTGCGGCAGATTGAACACAGTGTCGCCCATCCAGGGACCGGTTTGCGCTCCCAGCCCGTGCTTCCACGCGAGCAGGCGTAAGAACGCGTAGCGAAACACCTGATTGCCGAACAGGCCGTGTTCCCCAATCCGCGGCATTGCGATCGCGTTGCCGTCGTTCGCGACCGGCAGGGCGACATCGCCCCACTGGCTGGACTGCACCAAGATGCCACGGTCAAGTTCGACGAACCCAGCATCGAACCAGAGCGCGCGCGCACTCCCGTAGTCAGGGTCGCTCGAGTTGAGCAGCACGATGGCGGTCTGATCGAGGGTGCGCGCCGCCCCGGCGATCGCGTCGGCGGCGAGGTCAACCAACAGCGTGGGTGCCGGCGGCAGGTGCGCCAGCAAGGCATCGAGGGGACGAAGCTGGACTGGCGCCACGCCTGCGATCGGCGTCAGCGCGATGGCCCCGTCTGGCATCGGCCAGCCGAACCCGGTGTCGGGACCCGGCACCCCGACGATGGCGCCCGTTGGCCCACCGTCTGCGGGCATCACCAGCTGGATGTCCGCAATACCAAGCGCACGGGCAAGGGCGCTGGCTTCGGCGGGATCACCGCCGATCTGGACCAGGCGCGTGAGAGTGAGCCCGTGGGCGGTCACATGCGCCGGAAGCGACGGCGCCCGCATTATCTGGTCGGTTTTAACAGATGCCCGAGACCTTTGCGCAGCTTGGCTACTTTCGGCGCCGAAACGGCAGCGATATAGGGGCTGTGTGGGTTGCGGCGGGCATAGTCGTGGTGTTCGGGTTCGGCCGCGTGGAACTGGGTCAGCGGCTCCAAGGTCGTCGCAATCGGCCGCTTGAACAGGGATGCTCCTTCGATCTGGGCGATGTAATCGGCCGCGAAGCGGTGCTCCGCCTCGTTGGCGTAGAAGATCGCGGAGCGATACTGCCGGCCGACATCGCCGCCCTGGCGGTCTTTTTCCGTCGGGTCGTGCGCAATCGAGAAGAACAGCTGCAAAATCCGGCCGAGGTCGATCACCGCCGGGTTGTAGGTCACCTCGATCACTTCGGCGTGATTGGTGCGGCCGGTGCAAACCGTCTTGTAGTCGGCCGTCGCCGCACTGTCGCCAGCATAGCCTGGCCGCACGCCGAGCACGCCGGCGAGTTCCGTGTAGACGGCTTCCGTGCACCAAAAGCAGCCACCCGCCAGCACGATGGTCGCGTGCCCGCCATCCTGCGGGAAGCTGCGCGCTGGCGGCGGGAACGCCCAGGGGTCGATGATCAGCGACATTACTGGGCTGCGACGGCGATGCCGCAGCCCAGTAAAGATCGGAAGAGCACACG
>JAAFHH010000206.1 GCA_013297545.1 Alphaproteobacteria bacterium | reverse complement strand
GCGATCACCTCGTCCGACCGGTCGATGGTAAGCGCGCCGTCCTTCGCCATCGGCGTCAGGAAGGCGACGATGTTGCGGGCGAACAGGGCTGATGCCTCGGTCGCGAGCCGGCTCGGCAGGTTCGGCTCGCCCACGATGATCACGCCGCTGTCGACGATGGTTTGGCCCATCACCGACAGTTCGCAATTGCCGCCGGTTTCCACGGCCAAGTCGACGATGACAGAGCCTGGCTTCATCGCCCGCACCATCTCCGCCGTAATCAGGCGGGGTGCTGGGCGGCCGGGGATTAGGGCGGTCGAGATCGCGATGTCGGTTTTCACCAAGGTTTCGGCGATCTTGGCGGCCTGGCGCTGCTTCATGGTGTCGTCGAGTTCTTTGGCATAGCCGCCCTTGGTTTCGGCGTCGCCCATGCCTTCCACCTCCACGAAGGCGGCCCCCAGCGACTGCACTTGTTCTTTGGCGGCAGCGCGCACATCGAAGGCGGAGACGATGGCGCCCAAGCGCCGGGCGGTCGCGATCGCCTGCAGACCGGCGACACCGGCGCCCAGCACCAGCACGCGGGCAGGGGCAACCGTGCCGGCCGCCGTCATCATCATCGGGAAGGAGCGGCCATAGACCGCGGCTGCTTCGAGCACCGCGCGGTAGCCCGCGAGGTTCGCTTGCGACGACAAGATGTCCATCGATTGCGCGCGGGTGATGCGCGGCACCAGTTCCAGCGCGAAGGCGTCAATGCCGCGCTCCGCATAGCGGCTGGGGGCTGCTTGGTAGGGGCTGAGGGATGCCACCAGCACTGCTCCCCGCGGGATCAGATCCAGTTCATCGATCGACCCCTCATCGGGTCCGAGCGGGCGCTGGATTTTGATCACCAGGCCGGCATCCACCAGGGTCGCGGCGGCATCATCGCCGATCGTCGCACCGGCGGCCACGAACGCGGCGTCGGGAATCGATGCACCGGCACCTGCCCCGGTCTCTACCGTGACCGTGAAACCTAGGCCGAGCAGCTTCTTCACGCTGTCCGGTGTGGCGGCGACGCGCGCCTCAAAGGGTCTGCGTTCCTTGAGTACGGCGACTTTCATGCCGCTTGCCTCCCCATCAGTGCTGGCGACGCGCGGTCACGCACCGCGGTTGCGGTTAGATCTATGCACGCAGGGCCGCCATGCTGAAAGAGGGTGCAGCAGGGGGTGCGGCAATTCTGGTACGTTTTGACGATGAACCGCAAACTGATCGCCTACGCCTGTGCCATCATCGTGGGCACGGCCCTTGCCGTCGCCCTTGGCTTTGCGCTCTCGCCGTCTGGCGAGGAGGCGCCGTTGTCGACCCATGGCTGGATCGCGGTTGGTCTTGGTGTCGGTTTCACCATGTTGGTTGGGGTTGGGCTGATGGCGCTCGTCTTCCGGTCCCACGCCAGTGGTCACGACGACCGGGTGTGAGCGATCTGCAGCGGGTGAAGATTTTTTTCAAACCCGCGAACCGAAAGCCGAAATCCCTCCCTCTCTGTCATCATCAGGCGTCCGTGGTGGTCGCTGATCGATAAGACGGAGACGAGGATGATCTATCGCAAAAACGTGCGCGGTTGGGAACAGATCGCGCGGCTGGTGGCAGGTGTGGCGATGGTTGCGTGCGGCCTGATCGGGCTTGCTGGCAATCCCATCGGCTACTTGATCGCGGCTGTTGGCGTCGTCACAGGGTTGACGGGCGTGGTTGGCTACTGCCCCGCCTGCGCCATGGCCGGCCGCACGCTGGCGGAGCGCCGCTCGCTGTGAGCAGTCCGGCGGCCAGCCTGCCAGGCAAGCCGCACCTGCCGGTCGCCTTGGTCGAAGCGGCCCAGCAGGGCGAGCGGGCGGCGATTGTCGAACTGTTGGCACTCAGCCAGCCAGACATTCGCCGCTACGCCCGGATGACCTGCAAGGTGGACGACGTTGACGACGCGGTGCAGGACGCGATGTGGCTGGTCTACCGCCGCATCGGGGCCTTGCGGGTCGTCACCTCGTTCTCCGCCTGGTTGTTTGAAATCGTCCGGCGGGAATGCCAGCGCATCGTGCGGCGAAGCCTGCGCCTGGCGCCGGTCGAGACGATCGAGGACAGCCTCGCCTTCGCGCGCTGGCCGGCCGACGACCTGCGGCTCGACCTCGCGTCCGCGATCCAGTCCCTGCCCGATCACTACCGGGTGATCATCCTGCTGCGCGACATCGAGGAACTGACAATCAACGAGATCGCGGTCCAAACCACCCTGACGCGCGAGGCGGTGAAAGCCCGCCTCAACCGTGCGCGGACGATGATCCGCGAGTACTTGAAGGAATAACCCCATGGATCAGAGCTCAAAGACCCTGTTCGCCAGCCCATCCCTTGGCCAGCACCTGGTGCGGGGCGCAATCGGTTTTGGCGCGATCAGCGCTGCCATCGCGCTCGGCGCGGCGAATACCGCCTGGTGGACCCTGCCTGCCGCCCTCGCCCTGGCCGGTGCCGCCCTGGTCGCGTTCCGCGGCTGCCCGGTGTGCTGGACGATCGGACTGGTTGAAACCGGCTACCGCAGCCTAAAGCGATCCTAACTCAGTCGATCTGGCCGAGCGGCTTTGGTGGGCGCTCGCCAATCAAGCCTTGGGGCCGGAACAGCAAGATCAGCTGCAGGGCGAGGCCAATCAGGAAGATCCGCACATAGGCTGCCCGCCCGCCGAGTTCGGGCGGCAGTTGGGCGGTCATGATTTCGGTTGCCGCCCACAGCGTCCAAATCGCAAACGCGCCGAGGATCGCCCCGCGGTTGTTGCCCGACCCGCCAGCGATCAGCATCACCCAGACCAGGAAGGTCGCGATCAACGGCTCGACTGCCTCCGGCCCGATGAACTTGATGTTGTGGGCCAGCAGGGCGCCGCCGAGCCCCATGGCGAACGCGCCGAACACAAAGCTTTGCAGGCGAAACGCCTCAACATTCTTGCCGGCTGCCGCTGCCGCCACCTCATTTTCGCGGATCGCGCGTTGCACCCGGCCCCAGGGCGAGCGGTGCGCGCGTTCGGCGAACCAGTAGAGGACGGCGATCATCCCTAAGACCAGGCCAAGAAAGGCCAGCTGACTGACCGGCGTGCCGAGGGTCTCAAACGGTTTCGGCAAGCCCGCGATGCCACGCGGGCCGCCGGTCATCCAATCCTCGTTGCGCACAACAAGGCGCAGGATCTCCGCGATCCCAAGGGTCGCCATCGCGAGGTAGTCCGATCGCAATCGCATCGAGACCAAGGCGATTGGGAGTGCGAGCACGGCCGACACGCCGCCGGCTGCGAGGATGCCGGCCCACACCGGCCAGCCAAGCCCGCCCAGATGGCTCGCACTCGGCCCCGTGGTCAGGATCGCGGTCGTGTAGGCGCCGATCGCGACGAAGCCGGCGACACCCGCATTCATCAGCCCGGTCATGCCCCACTGGATGTTGAGGCCGAGGGTGAGCACGGCATAGATCCCACCCATGGTGGCGAGCGAGACGAGATAGAGTGCCAGGCTGTCGAGTGTCATAGCGGCCCCTCAGCTCTGGCCTTTGAACAGGCCGGTTGGCCGGAAAATCAACAGCACCACCATCACCGCGAAGGACAGGCCCACCTTGTAGGCCGGCGAGATCAGCGGCTCGCCACCCCAGATCGGGGCGGCTACCAGCTCCTCCGCGATGCCGAGCACGACGCCGCCGAACACCGCGCCCCACGGCCGGCCAACCCCGCCGAGGATCATGGCGGCAAAGATCGGCAGCAGCATGTTCATGCCCATCAGCGGGTTGAACTGGGTGTCGATGGCGAGGAACACGCCGGCGGTGGCGGCCGTGGCCGCCCCAATCGCCCAGGTGATCGCGATCACCCGCTCGGTCGGGATGCCGGTGATGCGCGCGAGATCGGGGTTATCGCTCATCGCGCGCATGGCTTTGCCAAGCCGCGTGCGGGTGAGGAATAGGTGGAGGGCGAGGGCGATCAGCACCGCGCCGCCGATGATCCACAGATGCCGTTCCTGGATGCGAAAGCGTCCCCACTCGGTTGGAAACACCATCGGCCGGCGGATGCCTTGTTCGTACACCCCGCCATCAGGGCCGAAAAAGAACAAGATCGCCGCCCGCAGCATGAGCGCGACGCCAAAGCCGGAAATCAACAGCACGATTGGGGAGGCCCGCCGCAGCGGTCGGTAAAACGCCCGGTCGACCGCCAGCACCAACACCGCACACACCAGCATGGCGAGCGGGATCGATTGGTAGGCCGAAAGGCCAAGCCCAACCCCAACAAACGCCACATAGGCGCCTACGGTCATCACATCGCCGTGGGCGAAATGGGCAAAGCGCAGGATGCCGAACAGCATGGTGAGGCCAACCGCACCGAGCGCGTAGATGCAGCCCAGCACGATCCCCGGCATCAGATAGAAGCTGACGAAATCTGCAATCATCTCAAGCGCCTAAGAACATCTGGGCGACATCGGGGTTCGCCAACAGATTGGCGCCGGTGTCGTCGATGCGGTTGCGGCCGGTCTGCAGCACATAGCCGTGGTGGGCGAT
Source organism: Alphaproteobacteria bacterium (assembly GCA_013297545.1). Taxonomy (GTDB): domain Bacteria; phylum Pseudomonadota; class Alphaproteobacteria; order Elsterales; family Elsteraceae; genus RDXE01. The sequence continues at coordinate 1,571 of JAAFHH010000206.1, read as the reverse complement.
CTTGAGCGCTTGGCGGGCGTTCTGTTCGACCATCAGCACCGCCGTGCCGCTTTCGTTGATCGCGCGCACGCGCTCGAAGATCACGTCCATGTATTTCGGGCTCAAACCGGCGGTTGGCTCATCCAGCAAGATCAGCTGCGGGTCGAGCATCAGGGCGCGACCCATCGCGACCATCTGGCGCTGACCACCGGACAGCGAGCCCGCCGGCTGCTTGCGCTTGGCGGCCAGATCGGGAAACAGGCTGTAGATCCGCTCGGTCGCAGCCCGGGGCGAGCCGCGCCGGCTGTAGAACCCCATCTCCAAGTTCTCATGCACGGACAGCGAGACGAACACGTTGCGTTCTTGCGGTACGTAGGCGAGCCCGTGCTGCGCCATGCGGTCGGGGGCGAGGTTGGTGATCGCGGTTGCGCCCAACCGAATGGCACCCTGGCGCACGCGCACCAGGCCAAACACTGCCTTCATCAAGGTCGACTTGCCGGCCCCATTCGGGCCGATGATCACCACCACTTGACCCGCCGCCACGCGCAAGGAGGCACCCTGCAGGATATCCGCCCCGCCATAGCCGCCGAAGATCTCGGTCACCTCAAGCACACTCATGCCGCCGCCCCGCTGTGGCCGAGGTAGGCTTCGACCACGCGGGCGTCGCGCCGGATATCGGCCATCGTGCCTTCGGTCAGTACCTTGCCTTCCGCCATCACGTAAATCGGCTGGCACAGCTTGGCGATGAACTCCATGTCGTGCTCGATAATCAAAAATGTGTAGCCGATGCGGTGCAGATCGAGGATCCGCTCGGTCAGATCGCCGAGCAGTGCGCGGTTGACCCCGGCCGCCGGCTCGTCCAGCAGCACGCAGCGATTGCCGGACATGACCGCGCGGCCAAGCTCCAACAGCTTCTTCTGCCCGCCCGACAGTGCTTCGGCCGGATTGTCCTTCACGTGGGTGAGTTTGAGGAACTCCAGCACCTCAAGGGCGCGCGCGCGGATCTTCGCTTCCTGGCGTGCCACCCCCCAGGGCCAGAACCAGGCCGCGGCCAAACCTTCCCCCAGCTGGCCCGGGGGCACGACCGTCAAGTTCTCCAGCACGGTCATGCGCGCAAATTCATGCGGGATCTGGAACGTGCGCACGATCCCCGCCCGAAACCGCTGGTGCGGCTTGAGCCGCGAGATATCCCGCCCCTTGAAGCGCACCTGCCCGCCATCGGGGCGATAGTAGCCGCCGAGCAGATTGAACAAGGTCGTCTTGCCCGCCCCATTCGGGCCAATCAGCCCGGTCATCGAGCGTTCCGCCACGGTGAGCGAACAGCCATCCACCGCAGTAAACCCGCCAAACCGTTTCACCAGGCCAACGGCCTCTAGCATGGCACCCCTCCGCTCCGGTGGAACCGTGCCGTGCGGCGGCTTTCCTGTCAAACGAGGTGACTACCCCTCCGCCACCTGAAACCGCTGGAGCACATACTCCACCAACTCCCGGCAACACGCCTCGACCGTGCGATGTTCGGTATCGATCGTGAGATCCGGCTGGGTTGGTGCCTCGTAGGGCGCTGATACGCCGGTAAACCCAGCGATCGCTCC
>JAAFHH010000202.1 GCA_013297545.1 Alphaproteobacteria bacterium | reverse complement strand
GCCCTCGCCTACGGCATCACCCACCCGGAGCGCGCGCTGGGCTTCGTGCTGCGCGGCATCTTTTTGGGCGCGCCGCGCGAGATCGAGTGGTTCTTGCACGGCATGCAGACGGTGTTTCCGGAAGCCTGGCGCCACTTCGCCAACTACATTCCGGAAGCCGAGCACGGTGATCTGCTGGCGGCCTACCACCGCCGGCTGCTCGACCCGGACCCGCGGATCCACCTGCCCGCAGCCCGGGTGTGGAGCCGGTATGAGGGGGCGTGCTCAACCCTGCTGCCGAATGTCGAGACCACGACCTCATTCTCCGAAGACCGGGTGGCATTGGGGCTGGCGCGCTTGGAAGCGCACTACTTCGTCAACGATATCTTCTTAGGCCCCGACGCGCTGATCGAGGGCGTGGCGAAGATCCGTAAGCACTGGTGCACGATCGTCCAGGGCCGCTACGACATGGTGTGCCCGACGGTCTCGGCCGATCAGCTCGCACGCGCGTGGCCGGAAGCCCGCTACATCGTGGTGCCCGACGCGGGCCACTCAGCGCTTGAGCCCGGCATCCGCGCCCAGCTGGTCGCGGCCTGCGAACGCTTCCGGGATGACCGCCGCGCTGCCGCGGCATAACAAAGACTTGCGCGCTGCCGCGGCATAGGCAATCGGTCGCGCGGCGGCGCGTCGCAGTGTAAGTGTCTATAGAAGAGCCCATATCCCAGAGCGCCGGGGGGCATTGCCCGAAGGAGTCTGGCATGGACGCGGAACTATTGGCGCGCATTCAGTTTGCGGCCAACATCTCTTTTCACATTCTGTTTCCGACGATCACCATCGCACTGGGGTGGTTCTTGCTGTTCGTGCGTGCCCGCTTCTTGATGACCGGCGATCAGGCCTGGATGCAGGTCTACCGACTTTACGTTCGCGTGTTTGCGCTGTCCTTCGCGCTCGGCGTGGTCAGTGGCATCACCATGTCGTTCCAATTCGGCACGAACTGGCCAGGCTTTATGGAACGGGTCGGCAATGTCGCGGGCCCCTTGCTCGCCTACGAAGTGCTGACGGCGTTCTTTTTGGAGGCGACGTTCCTTGGCATCATGCTGTTCGGCCATGACCGGGTGCCGGGCTGGCTGCACACGCTCGCGACCGCGCTGGTCGCGATCGGCACCAGCCTGTCCGCGTTCTGGATCCTGGTGCTGAATTCCTGGATGCACACGCCGGTTGGCTTTGAGATCCGCGATGGCGTGGTATTCGCAACCGACTGGTGGGCGATCGTGTTCAACCCGTCGCTGCCCTACCGGTTGACCCACATGCTGCTGGCCTCCGGCTTAACAGCCGCGTTCCTGGTCGCGGGCTTAGCAGCCTTGCGCTGGCTCAAGAACGATCGCGACCGGGACGTGGTGTTGGCGCTGAAAACCGGGGTGACGGCGGCTGCCGTGCTGATCCCGCTGCAGATCCTGGCTGGCGACATGCACGGCCTCAACACGCTGCAGCACCAGCCGGCCAAAGTGGCGGCGATGGAGGGCAATTGGGAGACGCGGGGCCATGTGCCCTTGCTGTTGTTCGCCTGGCCGGATCAGGCAAACCGCGTCAACCACTTCGAGATCGCGATCCCATCTGGCGCCAGCCTGATCCTTGGCCACAGCCCGAGTGCTGTAGTGCCGGGCCTGAATGACTTCGTTGGCCGGCACCCGCCGGTCGCCCCGGTGTTCTTCGCCTTCCGCGTCATGGTGGGCGTGGGGGTGCTGATGCTGCTGGTGTCCTGGTGGGCGGCCTACCGGCTGTGGCGGCGGGGCGAGCCGTCGCCGCTACAGGCACGGGTGCTGGTGCTGATGACCTTCAGCGGTTGGGTCGCGACCCTCGCCGGCTGGTACGTGACGGAAATCGGCCGCCAGCCCTGGCTGGTGACCGGGGTCTTGCGCACGACGGAGGCTGTCTCAGCCGTGCCGGCCCCAACGGTCGCGCTGTCTTTGACGGCCTACCTCTTGATCTACGTCGCCCTCATCATCGCCTACATCGGTGTGCTGACCCGGCTGGCGCTGAAAGCGCACCCGGCACCATCTGGTGCGGCGCCCCGCCTGCAAGCGGCTGAGTAGGGGGATCTGATGATCGACTTCCTGTTTCACCCAACCCACTTGCCGGTGATTTTCGCCAGCCTGATGGGCATCTCGATCCTGCTCTACGTCATTCTGGACGGCTACGACCTCGGCATCGGCATGCTGATGGCGGTGGCACCCGAACCGGACCACGACACCATGGTCGCCGCGATCGGCCCGTTCTGGGATGCGAATGAGACCTGGCTGGTGCTCGCCGTCGGCTTGCTGCTGGTCGCGTTCCCGGCCGCCCACGGCATGATCCTGACCGCCCTCTACCTGCCAGTCCTGGTGCTGCTGATCGGCTTGATCCTGCGCGGCGTCGCCTTCGAATTCCGCGCCAAGGCGCACGGGGTGGAGCGCGGCTGGTGGACGGCGGCGTTCATCGGTGGCTCGGCCGCCGCCTCGCTCGCCCAGGGCTGGATGCTCGGCATCTATGTGCTGGGCCTGGAAGTCAGCTGGGCCGCGCTCGGGTTCGCCGCCCTGGTCGCGGTGTGTCTGGCCGCCGCCTATGTGCTGATTGGGGCGACGTGGCTGATCTTGAAAGCCGACGGCGCGTTACAGCGCCGCGCGGTCGTGTGGGCGCGTCGATCGCTCGCGTTTGCGCTCGCCGGCATGGTGTTGATCTCGATCGCAACGCCACTCGCAAGCCCGCGCTTGTTCGCGAAATGGTTCGAATGGCCGACGATCGCTTACCTGTCGCCAATCCCGATCGCGGCAGGTGTCGCGTTCCTCGCCCTTTGGCGGGTGCTGGCACGCCTGCCGCAGCCGGGCGATCGCGGCAGCCTGACGCCGTTCCTGCTGACCGCCGGGATTTTCGCCCTCGGCTTTTTTGGTATGGCCTACTCGTTCTTCCCCTACGTCGTGCCGGACCGGCTGACCGTGTGGCAAGCCGCGAGTGCGCCGGAAGCGCTGAGCCTGATCCTGGTCGGCACGCTGTTCGTGCTGCCGATGATCTTGGGCTACACCGCACTGTCCTACCGGATCTTCCGCGGCAAGGCGCGGGGGCTGACCTACGGCTAGGCGGCTGCGGCACCGCGCCGCCCCGGCTCGGCCTGATGCAGATGGACGGCGTAGGTGTCCCACGGCAGCGCGGCACCTATGGAACGCAAAATGCGTCCCACTTCGCCGCGATGATAGCCGCCGTGCAAAATGATGTGCGTCACGATCTCTGCGCCGGTCATCCCACCGCTATCACCGTCTGTGAAAGTGAATGACACGCGCTCATCCAGCGTCTGTTCCGATGTGCTGGCGAGAAAATCTGCGTACCATGCGTCGATATCGCACAAGTCTGCCGCAAGCTCGGCAAGCGTCGGTGTTGCAACGGTATTGTTTTCATGAAACCCGTGCGCAATACGGGTGAGATGTCCTTTGAAAATGCGAGACACCACGTTGCAATGATTGAGTATCCGAATCATGTTCTTGATTTCGGTTGTGTGGGAAATCGGATCTATCGCTTCAAGCTTTTCGAAAAGCTCGCGATTTGCCCACGCGTGATAGCGGTGCATACTGAGGAGGGTGCTGTTCATAGCTGCTGTGAAATCCTTGCGAAGTCGCCACCACCCGACGGTATGGCTTTTGAGGCTGAGATGTCTACTCGCGTTCCGCCTGCCTTGCCCACGCTGCGCAGGCGTCCAAAGCAAGCTCGATCCCGCGTCACTGTGGAGATTATCGTCGAAGCAGGTGCTCGCGTTCTCGGAGCGCTCGGTTGGGACAAGTTCACCACGAACAAGGTTGCTGCTGCAGCCGGTGTGAGCATCGGGTCGCTCTATCAGTACTTTCCGGACAAAGCCTCGCTGGTAGAGGCAATTCGAGCCAAGCACCTGGCAGACTGCTTGCTTGTTTTGCGCATCTGCCACGAAAGTGACCTCAGAGGCGCAGAGCTGGTTCGCCAGCTCGTCAGCGAGCTCATCGCAGTCCACAGCACCAGCCCTGGCCTTCATCGCGTGCTGCTGGATGAACTCCCGGAGCGCTACTCTGACCGGCTGTCCCTCGAAAGCCGATACGAGCACGAGTACCTTGGATACTATGCTGCTATCGTGGGTCGACTGCTCGCAGTCATCCCGCCCGAGAATGCCGACCGGGCCGCTATACTGATCTCGGACGCAGTGGATGGCGTCATCCACAACGCCGCTCGGCGCGGAACACTGCACGAGCCGGGCCTGCACGCAGGTCTTGTTACCCTGATCACGCGCTATGTCGGAATATCGGAAACTGGCGGCTAGGCGGCCTCCGCCGCCTCAAAGGGCACGCGCTCGACCTTGATGTCATCGGCGCGTTTTAGGGCCTGGGCGATGTCGTAGGCATTCTGCATGCCGTACCAAACCTCGGCCGAGCTACCGAACGCTTTGGCCAAGCGGATCGCCATCTCGGGTGACACGCCGGCTCGGCAGTTCACGAGATCAGACAACGCCTTGCGGCTGACGCCAAGGATCACGGCAGCCTTAGTTACCGACAGCTTCAGCGGCTCGAGGCATTCGTGTTTCACCAACAGCCCTGGATGGGCGGGATCTGTCATCGGCATCGCGTGCTCCTAGTGATAGTCCATCAGATCAAGCTGGGTCGCATCGCCGTCTTCAAATCGGAATACGAGGCGCCAGTTGGCAGTAACTGTCAGCGACCAATAGCCGGCCAGATCGCCCTTCAGCAGGTGCAGGCGCATACCAGGAAGATCGATCTCCTGAATGTCCCTGGCACGGTCGAGCAGCGTCAGGATCCGGATCAGCCCCGGGGCCATGTCAGCGCGCACGCCGCTGCGATCGCCTCGAGCGTACAGCGCCTTCAACCCCTTGTGCCGAAAACTGCGGATCATGTGTCACCTGTACCCTATCACCTCTCACACCGATCCCGCCAGATCACGGGCCCATGACCAATCCGTCATCGTGCGTCAACTTGCGCCGATCCGCGCGAGGGGGCATGAATGCCGAGCCGCGGCTGTCGCTGGCGATGTGGAGCCTCCATGACCAAGCGTGTTCGTAAAGCGATCTTTCCCGTGGGTGGGCTCGGCACCCGCTTTCTGCCGGCGACCAAGGCGATGCCGAAGGAAATGCTGCCGGTGGTCGACAAGCCCCTGGTGCAGTACGCGGTCGAAGAAGCCCGCGCGGCCGGGATCGAGCAGTTCATTTTCGTCACCGGGCGCGGCAAGCAGGCAATCGAGGATCACTTCGATCATTCCTACGAACTGCATCAGGTGCTGAGCCAGCGCGAGAAGTACGATCTGCTGGCGCTGATCGCGGATATCCGTCTACCCGCAGGCTCGGTCACCTACACCCGCCAGCCGGAAGCGTTGGGTCTGGGCCACGCGGTCTGGTGCGCCCGCGATCTCGTTGGCAATGAGCCGTTCGCCGTGCTGCTGGCCGACGACCTCATCCTGTCCGACCAGCCGTGCCTGAAGCAGATGTGCGAGGCACACGCCAGTGTCGGCGGCAGCATGGTGGCCGTGATGGACGTCCTGCCGGAACACACCCAGCGCTACGGCATCGTCGCCCCCGGCCCGATCGGTGGCGACCCCAAGTTGGTGCCGGTGCTGGGGCTGGTGGAAAAGCCGAAACCCGAAGCCGCCCCCTCTACGCTCGCAGTGATCGGCCGCTACATCATCGATGGCGCGGTGTTCGCCGAACTCGACCGGCGCGAAACCGGTGCCGGCGGCGAAATCCAGCTGACCGACGCGCTTGCCCGCTTGATCGGCCGCCAGCCGTTCCACGGCTATCGCTTTGCCGGGGAGCGGTTCGATTGCGGCGATAAGGTTGGGTTCTTGGAAGCGCAGCTCGCGTTCGCGCTCCAACGCCCGGATCTCGCAGATCACGTCAAAGCCTTCCTGCCGCGCTACGCCGCCAGCACTTAAGGATCTGAACCCATGCGTATCGCTATGATTGGTACGGGCTATGTCGGCCTGGTTTCGGGTGCGTGTTTTTCCGAATTCGGCACCGAGGTGGTCTGCGTCGACAAGGATGCGGCCAAGATCGACGGCTTGAACGTCGGCAAGATCCCGATCTTTGAGCCCGGCCTCGAAAAGCTGGTGGAAACCAACTTCAAAGCCGGCCGCTTGAGCTTCACCACCAACTTGAA
>JAAFHH010000201.1 GCA_013297545.1 Alphaproteobacteria bacterium | reverse complement strand
AAGAGGACATGAAGAAGCTGATCGCGTACTCCTCCGTCGCGCACATGGGCTTTGTGACCGCGGGCGTGTTCACGCTCAACCCGCAAGGGGTGAGCGGGGCGGTGTTCCAGATGCTGTCGCACGGCATTGTCTCTGGCGCGCTCTTCCTCTGTGTCGGTGTCGTCTACGACCGACTGCACACCCGCGACATCGCCCGCTACGGCGGCTTGTCGGAGAAGATGCCGAAGTACGCTGTGGTGTTTTTGTTCTTCACCATGGCGACTGTGGGTCTGCCCGGCACCTCCGGCTTCGTTGGGGAATTCCTGGTGCTGGTGGGGGCGTACAAGGCCAGTACTTGGCTGGCAGCCTTGCTGGCGACCGGGGTGATCTTAGGTGCGGCCTACAGCCTCTACCTCTACCGGCGGATTTGCTTTGGCAAACTGACCAAGGATGATTTGAAGGCGATGCTGGATATGAGCCCGCGCGAAGTCGCGGTGTTCGCCCCGCTCGTGGTCGTCACCCTGTGGATGGGTATCTATCCGACCTCGTTCCTGCAGCCGATGCAGGCCTCGGTCGATCATCTGGTGAAAAGCTACCAGGTCGCCATCGCGCACAGCGGTGCGACGGCTCTGGCTGCGAAGTGAGGAAGCTGCCATGACGCCGATCGTAGCCGCCGATCTTGCCGTGGTGCTGCCGGAGTTGTTCCTGGCGCTGGCAGGCATGTCCTTGCTGATGCTCGGTGCGTTTGCCCGCGGCCCCGGCGTCGCCCGTATGGTCGGCTGGGGCACCGTGCTCACCTTCATGGTGACGGCCCTGCTGGTGCTGGGCCAAGGCCATGCGGTGCAGATCGCGCTGAACGGCCAGTTCCGGGCTGACGGCTTCTCCGCCTTCATGAAGGTGTTGGCGCTCTTGGGCTCGGCCGCGGCCTTGATCCTCAGCATCGATCACTTTGAGCGCGCGAAGATCAACCGCTTCGAATACCCGGTGCTGGTGCTGTTCGCCACGCTCGGCATGATGATGATGATTTCGGCCAACAGCCTGATGGCGCTTTATGTTGGCTTGGAACTGCAGAGCTTGGCGCTCTACGTCTGCGCGTCCATCCACCGCGATGACGTGCGCTCGACCGAAGCCGGCTTGAAGTACTTTGTGCTGGGGGCACTGTCCTCCGGCATGCTGCTCTACGGTTGTTCGCTGGTCTACGGCTTCACGGGTGCAACCGGGTTTGATGCGATCGCAACCGCGCTGCACAGCAGCGGTGACAAGGCGGCAGTTGGCGTTGTGGTTGGCCTCGTGTTCGTGATCGCCGGCCTGGCGTTCAAAGTCTCCGCCGTGCCGTTCCACATGTGGACGCCGGACGTGTACGAGGGTGCACCCACGCCGGTGACCGCGCTGTTTGCGGCGGCGCCGAAGATCGCGGCGATCGCGCTGTTCGTGCGCGTGCTGTTGGGGCCGTTCGAGCATCTGATCGTCGAATGGCAGCAGGTGATCCAGCTGATCGCGATTGCTTCCATGGCGCTTGGCGCCTTGGCGGCGATCAACCAGACGAGCTTGAAGCGCCTGTTGGCATATTCCTCGATCGGCCACATGGGCTACGCGCTGGTGGGTCTGGCCGGGGCGTCGGAGAATGGTGCGGTTGGTATCGCGGTCTACATGGCGCTCTACCTGCCGATGACGGCGGCGACCTTCGGGATCATCTTGTGCCTGCGCCGGGATGGCGAGCCGGTGGACCGGATTGCCGATCTGGCGGGCTTGAGCCGCACGCGCCCGGGCATGGCGGCAGCCCTTGCGATCGCGATGTTCTCAATGGCCGGTATCCCGCCGCTCGCCGGGTTCTTCGGCAAGCTCTATGTGTTCTTGGCCGCGATTGAGAGCGGGCTCTACACGCTCGCCATCCTCGGCGTAGTGGCCAGTGTGGTCGGTGCGTTCTACTACCTGCGCATCATCAAGATCATGTACTTCGACGAGCCGGTGACCCAGTTCGAAGCTGGCGGTCCCGCCCCCGTGATGGCCTTGATCGGCGTCTCATCGGCGATCACCGTGCTGTTCGTGGTGATGCCGAGCCTGATCCTCAATCCTGCCGGCCGTGCTGCGGCCTCGCTGTTCGCCGGATGACGCCGGGCTGGCGCCGGGACGCGCGCGCCAGCGTCGCCAGCACCAATGATGACGCCAAGGCCGCTGCTGCTGCGGGTGACCCGGGGCGCCTCATTATCACCGCGACCGAGCAGACTGCCGGGCGCGGGCGGTTGGGGCGCCAATGGATGAGCCCACCGGGCAACCTCTATGCCTCGCTGTTGGTACGGCCCGCGGTGGCGACCGCGGTTGCCGGCCAGCTCTCTCTGCTGGCTGGTGTCGCGGCAGCGGACGCGATCGACACCCCAGATCTCCGCCTGAAATGGCCGAATGACTTGATGCTGGGCGACGCCAAGTGTGGCGGGATCCTGGTCGAGGCCAGCAGCCTGGCCAACGGCATGCTCGATTGGGCGGTGATCGGCATTGGCGTCAACCTGGTGCCGGTCGAGGGCGCGCCGAGTGCGGTTGCCTCCACCAGCGTGACGGCGGATCAGCTGGCGGAGCGCTTGGTGCAGGCGATCGATGACTGGCTGGTGCGCTGGCAAGCGGAAGGCCTGGCGCCGATCCGCGACGCTTGGCTTGCGCGTGCCTGGCGCTTTGGCGACACACTGACGGCGGGTGAGGCAACCGGCCGGTTTGTTGATCTGGCAGAGGATGGCGCGCTCGTGCTCGACACGCTGTCCGGCCGCCAGCGCATCACCGCCGGAGCGGTGGGAGTGGCGGCCTGATGCTGCTTGCGATTGATGCCGGCAACACCAACACGGTGTTCGCCGTGTTCGATGGCGAGACCTTGCGCGGGTCCTGGCGGGCTGCGACTGAGACCCGGCGCACCGCCGATGAGTACGCGGTCTGGCTGACCCTGTTGATGCAGCTCGAAGGGCTCGACCGGGCCGATATCTCCGCCTCGATCCTGTCGTCCGTTGTGCCGGAAGCGATGTTCAATCTGGTGACGCTGTGCCGGAAGTATTTTGGCGCGAAGCCGCTGATTGTCGGTGAGAGCGATTGCCGGCTTGGCATCAAGGCGCTGATCGATCGGCCGGAAGAAGCGGGTGCCGACCGGCTGGTCAACGCCATCGCAGCCCATGAGCGCTATGGTGGGCCGTTGATCGTGGTCGATTTCGGCACCGCGACGACCTTCGATCTGGTAGACCGTCAGGGCAACTTCCGCGGCGGGGTGATCGTACCTGGGATCAACCTGTCGCTGCAGGCGCTGTACATGGCGGCGGCCAAGCTGCCGCGCGTGGCGATCCGCCGCACCGAGCGGGTCGTCGCTACCAACACCATCCACGCCATGCAGTCCGGCGTCTACTGGGGGTACGTCGCGATGATCGAAGGCGTGGTGGCGCGGATCCGGACAGAACGGGCCGACACCGACCCCGGACTGAAAGTGATTGCCACTGGCGGTCTGGCACCTATGTTTGCCGACGCGACGGCCGTGATTGACCACTGCGACGATGATCTGACTCTGCGCGGATTGTTGCTTATCCACCAACGGAATATGGTTTGACACTGTGGACGGATCTCAGCTGGCAACCGCGCTGTGGGACAAGCGCGAACTGATCTTCCTGCCGCTCGGCGGCGCTGGCGAGATTGGCATGAACCTCAATCTCTACGGCTACGGCGGCAAGTGGTTGATGGTCGATCTCGGCGTCACCTTCGGCGATGACCGGGTGCCGGGGATCGATGTGGTGATGCCAGACCCCACCTTCATCGCGGATCGGCGCCGCGATCTGGTTGGGCTGGTGCTGACCCACGCGCACGAAGACCATCTGGGGGCGGTCCAGCACCTCTGGCAGCGCTTGAAGTGCCCGATCTGGGCGACCCCGTTCACCGCCACCGTGCTCGCCCGCAAGCTGCGCGAAGTGGGGATGGAGCGTGAAGTGCCGGTGACCGTGTTGCCGATGTCCGGTCGCGCCACCATCGGTCCGTTCGAGATCGAGCTGGTGACGCTCACCCATTCGATCCCGGAACCGAACGCGGTCGCGATCCGCACGCCGGTTGGCACGGTGATCCACACCGGCGACTGGAAGTTCGACAGCGACCCGTTGATCGGCCCGGTCGCGGATGAAGAGCGCTTGCGCGAAATCGGTCGCGAAGGCGTGCTGGCCGTGATCGGCGACAGCACGAATGTGTTCCGCGAGGGCGAGGCGGGTTCAGAATCTGAAGTGCGCGACAGCCTGTGCGACTTGTTCGGCGACTATCGCCAGCGTATCGCGGTTGCCTGCTTTGCCTCCAACATCGCGCGGCTCGAGACGATTGCTGTGGCGGCGGCGGAGAACGGCCGGCGCACTGCGCTGGTTGGCCGATCCTTGCGCAACATGGTCGATGCCGCCAAAGCCAATGGCTACCTGACCGATATCGAGTTTTTGGATGAAGAACATGTGGGCTATCTGCCGCGCGAAGAAGTCTGCCTGATCTGCACCGGCAGCCAGGGTGAGCCGCGCGCGGCACTCTCCCGCATCGCCAGCGACACCCACCCGCATGTGACCTTGGAAGAAGACGACGTCGTCATCTTTTCGTCGCGCATCATCCCGGGTAACGAAAAGGCGATCGGCCGGTTGCAAGATCAGCTCGCCCGCGCTGGCATCGATATCGTGACCGAGCGCGATCATTTCGTGCACGTCTCTGGCCACCCGGCGCGCGACGAGCTGGCGCGGCTCTACAGCCACCTGCAGCCGCGCATGGTGGTGCCGGTGCACGGCGAGCATCGCCACTTGGTCGAGCATTCGAAGCTGGCTCTGGCCTGCCAGGTGCCATTTGCGCCGGTGGTGGAAAATGGCCAAGTGCTGCGCCTCGGCCCCGGCAACCCGGTGATCATCGATACGGTGCCGAATGGCCGCTTGGCGCTGGATGGCAACCGGTTGGTGCCAATGGATGGCTCGCTGATCAAGGACCGCCAGCGGGTGGCGGAAAACGGCGTTGCCGTTTGCACCTTGGTCTTAAGTGCCAAGGGCGTGCTGCTGGCCGATCCCGCGATCCACCTGCCAGGCCTGGTGGAGACGGACAGCGATGCCGAGGCGACGGTGCTGGCGGCGGCCGTGCGCGCAGCGATCGAGGGGCTCTCGGCCGATCGTCGGCGCGATGATGATATCGTGATCGATACCGGTCGGTTGGCGCTCAGGCGCGCGCTCAAAAGCGTGCTCGGCTTGCGCCCACACCTCGAAGTCGGCTTGGTCAGGATCTAGCGATGCGCTGGCTGAAACCCTTGGTCCTGCTGCTGGTGCTGCTCGCCACCCCGGCGTTGGCGGACGAGGGGCGTTACCGACTGACCGGTACCTCGCCCGGTGGTGGCGGCGCCTACAGCGGCGAGGTTGAACTGCAAAAGCGCGGCGAGACCTTCTATGCCGCGTGGGTGGTTGGCGAGCAGCAGTATATCGGCGTCGGCTTGCTGGTCGCTGACCAGCTGTCGTTCGCGATCCAAGATCGCCAGGGCCAAGTGTTCGTCGCGGTCTACCGCCGCACAGCCACCGGCTGGGGTGGGGTGTGGACGACGCTCGGCGGCACCACGGTCGGCACCGAACTCTGGGAGAAAGCGGAAGCGGGGAGGGGGGGATGATCGGACGTCTGAACCATGTCGCCATCGTCGTGCCGGATCTGGCAGCGGCGGCAGAAACCTACCGCAGCACGCTCGGGGCTGACGTCTCCGACCCGATCGACTTGGCCGCCCATGGCGTGACCACCGTGTTCGTGGTGCTGCCCAACACCAAGATCGAGTTGTTGCACCCGCTCGGGCCGAACTCGCCGATCCAGAGCTTTCTTGATCGCAATCCGTCCGGCGGCATGCATCACCTGTGCTACGAGGTGGAGGATATCCTGGCCGCACGCGATCATTTGGTCGCCCAAGGTGCCCGCGTGCTCGGCGACGGTGAGCCGAAAATCGGCGCGCACGACAAGCCGGTCTTGTTCCTGCACCCGAAGGACTTCTGCGGTACTCTGGTCGAACTCGAACAGCGGTAAGGGGGGATCGTGGTTGATCCAACGATCGATTCAGCCCGCGCGCTGGTAGCCGCCGGCGATACCAAAGGTGCCCACCGGCTGCTGGAGCGCTACATCCAACGCCGCCCGTTCAGTTTAGCGGCTTGGCGGGAGTTGCTGCCGATCGG
>JAAFHH010000200.1 GCA_013297545.1 Alphaproteobacteria bacterium | reverse complement strand
AGGTAAAGCGGGTGCCGGGGTCGAGGCACCCGTCGTGGGCTGTCCATTCGATATCGCTGTCCCAATCGCTCCAGCGCGTGATGTCGGTGAGTGCCGCATAGAGCCGATCGGCGGGGACGTGGGTGCGGGTGGTGTAGGTGTAGGTTTTCATCGCCATCCTCCGTTGGGGATGGGAGCGGTGTAGCACCCACTCCTGCCAAAATCTGGCAGTAGCCTATTGCGGCGGGATGTCCAGGGTCGCCCGCCACTCCGCCAGCAGCGCACCGCGGCGGCGGGGATAGCGCGTCTCGGTTACCGTCAGCGCGGTGATGCGATCGGTGCGGAAGTGCCGGAAATCCTGGCGCAATTCGCACCAAGCCGCGATCACCCGGACGTTTTCAAAGTAGGCGAGCACGAACGGCCAAATCGTCCGCTCACTCGGCTGACCCTTGCCGTCTTGATACTGGATGATCAGGCGGTACTGGGCGCGGATCGCGGTGCGGATGGCGCCAAGTTCAGTGTCCCCGACGCTGATCTCCGGCCCCGGCCCGACCAGCAGGGGCGCGTGCTCCGCCGCGCTGCGCAAATCCGGCGGTAGCACCGCCAGGATCTTCGCCAACCCGTCGCGGGCCGCTGCCGCCAGCGCGCCATCGCCGCGTTTAGCCACCCAGCGCGAGCCGAGCACGAGGGCTTCGATCTCCTCTTGCGAAAACATCAGCGGCGGCAGCATGAACCCGGCCTGCAGCACATAGCCGAGGCCAGCTTCCCCCTCAATCGTCGCCCCCTGGTCTTGCAGCGCTGCGATGTCGCGGTAGAGCGTGCGCAGGCTGATCCCGAGTTCCGCCGCCAGCACAGCCCCGGTCACCGGCCGGCGATGGCGGCGCAGGATCTGGACCAAATGCAGCAAACGGGCGGCGCGCGACATGATGGAGGCAGTGTGGCAGAGATCTGCTGTCAGATCTTGGCAGGAAGCGCGCGAGGCTAAACCTCACCGATCAAACGCACTCGGTGGCAGGCCAGTCACGGTCCGGAACGACTGTGCCAGCGCCGCTTGGGACGAAAACCCAAGTGCCCGAGCGATCGCCTTTGGCCGTTCGCCGCGGTTCAGGTGTTCGATCGCGGTCATGATGCGGGCGTGTTGGCGCCAGCGTTTGAAGGTGAGGCCGGTTTCCTGCGGGAACAGGCGCGAGGCCGTGCGGGCGGCGAGGCCTGCGGCGTCAGCGAGGGTTGTGAAGTCGGTCGACCAGGTTGGGTCCGCCATCGCCGCGGCCGCCAGCCGGGCGAGCGCCGGGGTGGCGGGCATCGGCAGGAAGGCCGCGAGCGTGGTCGCGCGTTCCACCTCATCCATCACCAGGGGTGCGAGTAGGTGGGCGCGGCGGCTGAACTCGGCATCGAAGGCGGCCAGTAGCAAGGCGCGCAACAAATCAGTGACCGCGAGGACGCGCGGCTGGGTCAGGCCGCGGGCGGCGGGCTCGCTCAGGTGCTCGCGCGCGACGTAGAGCGTGCGCATCTCAACGGCGCCCAGCATGGTGATCGCGTGCGCCACCCCCGGCGGCATCCACAGCGCGCGCTCCGGCGGGGCGAACCACAGGCCGCCGGCCGTCTCGATGCGCATGACGCCTGAGGCGCCGAAAATGATCTGGCCGCAGTCGTGGTGGTGCCACTCGATCCGGTCGTGGTCGGCAAAGCGTTTCGCCATGCCGCCGATGCCGGCGTGGAACACCGTGTTTGGCGGTTTGTCGATGGGTTTGGCGATCTCATCGATCATACACATGGGTATACTCCCATGTGCGAACCAACCCAAGGGTTTCGAGGAGCTGCCATGAACCGCCCCGCCACTGTGATCGGCTTCATCAACGTCGCCCACGCGCTCGATCATCTGTTCATGCTGATCTTCGCGACGGCGGTGCTGACCATGGCGGTAGAGTTCGGCGTGCCCTATGGCGAGCTGCTGCCTCTGGCGCTGGGTGGCTTTATCGCGTTTGGCGCACTGTCGTTGCCAGCCGGGTGGCTCGGCGATCGCTGGAGCCGGCGGCACATGTTGGGGGTGTTTTTCATCGGTGGCGGGGCCGCGGTCGCGATGACTGGCTTTGCGCGCACACCAACCGAGCTTGCGATTGGCCTGACCGCGATCGGCGCGTTCGCGGCGATCTATCACCCCGTTGGCACCGCCATGCTGGTGGCGCACGCCGATCGCATGGGGCGCGAGCTTGGCATCAATGGCGTGTGGGGCAACATGGGGGTGGCGCTGGCAGCCCTGATCACCGGCGGCCTCGCCCAACTGTTCGGCTGGCGGGCGGCGTTCTTTGTGCCGGGGGTGGTGAGCATTGCGGTTGGGATCGCGTTCCTCGTCTGCGTGCAGCACGAGGTGCGCGTCGCCAAGAAGACTGCCGCCCAAGCGCGCATCCCAAAGTCCGAGATGCTGCGGGTGTTCGTGATCCTGCTGACGGTGTCCTTTTCCCTCGGCCTCACGTTCAACGCTGTCACCGTTGGACTGCCAAAGCTGATTGAGGAACGGGTAACCGATCTCGCCTCCCAGCCCGCATTGGTCGGGGCGATCGGGTTCCTGATCTACGCCTGCGGGGCGCTCTCGCAATACACGATCGGCACGCTGATCGACCGCTACCCCTTGCGCCGGCTGTTCATTCCAATCGCGTTTGCGCTCACGCCGTGCCTGTGGCTGGCCGCGACCAGCGATGGGATCGTGCTGCTGCTGGCGGCAACCGGCGTGGTTGTCGCGATGTATAGCCAGATCACCATCAACGACGCGATGACCGGCAAGTACACGGCCGACGAATGGCGGGCGCGGGCGTTTGCGGCGCGCTACACGATCACCTTTGGCGTCGGTGCCCTCGCCGTCGGTCTGATCGCTTGGCTGCATGCGACCGGCGGTTTCGGCCTAACCCTGGAGATCCTGGGCGCGCTATGCGTGATCATTTCGGTTGCCGCGCTGGCGTTTCCGCGGGATCGAGTGGCGTGAGAATGTATGTACGAACTGGTTTGGATCGTATATGCAAGACGGGATTTGGAGACTGGTCATGTCCCTTAGCATCCGCGATCCCCGTGCTGCCGAACTCGCCCGCGACCTCGCGCAGCGCCGGGGCACTACCATGACGGCCGCGATCATTTCGGCCCTCGAGGCTGAACTCAGTCGGGAGCGCGCTGCCAGGCCGCTTGGCGACCGAGTGAGTGCAATCGCCGATGGCTTGCTGGCGCAAGCGAAGCCTGGCGGCCGCGAGATGACTAAAGACGAAATCGATGCCCTCTGGGGCTGCTGAGCCTGATGTATATCGATAGCTCAGCGCTGGTAGCGCTGCTCACGAAGGAACCGGATTGGCAGCGTGTCACATCCGCCCTTGACGCGGCCGCGACCAAGATCACCACGCCGCTGGTGCGCGTCGAGACAGTGATGGTGCTCGCCACGCGCTTGAGCCTCCCGCCAGAGGGCGTGGATCGCAGTCTTTCTGCGCTGTTCATCGAGGCAGGTATCACGGTTGAGCCGGTCACCGACGCGATTGGCCACCTCGCCGTGGTCGCCTTCGCACGCTACGGCAAAGGCAGGGGCCACCCGGCACGGCTCAACTTCGCCGACTGCATGATCTACGCCGCTGCCAAAGCGGCCAAACAGCCGCTGCTGTTCATCGGCGACGACTTCACGCACACGGACATCAAAAGCGTGTTGCGCGACCCTCGACCGAGGTCAGCTACTAACTGAAGCCCAGTCGCCGAACATCACCCGGTCGCGCTCAATGATCGCGCGGAAGCTGTCGGCCACTGTGTGGAGGTCGACGACGTCGACGGTGTAGGACAAGTCCGACTCGTGGAACAAATCCGCCAAGGCATCCCCTTCCGCGCGGGTGAGCGGGCGGCCAGCGTCGATCGCAAGATCCAGGTCTGATCCGCGCCGGGCCCTGCCCTTGGCGCGGGAGCCGAACACCCAGACCGTCGTATCGGCCGGTAGCGTGTCGCGCAGGATCGCAGCAACGATCGCGCGATCGGTGGCGCTGAGGTCGAGGGTGGTGGTCATGGTCGTGCCTGCTGATCATCCTTCATCGCCGCGAGCACATGGCGTGCTTCCGCCAGGAAGGCTGGAATCCCAGCGAAGACCTCCTGCGCTTTGTCATCACTGTACGTGTGGCTGGTGGTGCCGCGGTCCTTGCGGAAGGTCCTCCACGTCGAGAGATCGGCGCTGACCAAGCCGCGATCATAGGCGCGTCGGATCACCGTGTTGAAGTCCGCCAAGTCTCTGGAGGACAGCTCGTTATCCTCAAGATGGCGTCGCAGCATCTTCAGGCAAAGCTCGTAGGTGAACGCAAAGGCCTGAATCGCCCCCGCGCGCAGCTGCTGCGTGAAGCGCGGATGGGCTGCAGCTTCGGCTGATGCACAGATATCAAGCGAGTCAGCGAGCAGGGCAACGGCACGCTCCAGTGATGATAAGTCCAGCGGAGTTGGCGAGCTCATGGCTGAGAGGATGCGGGATCAGCGATCCCCTCGCTACCCCCCAAGATACGCCTGGCGCACGCGTTCATCTTCCAAGAGCTCAGCTCCCGTGCCGGACAGCACCACGCGGCCGGTCTCCAGCACATAGGCCGTCGCAGCAATCGCCAAGGACGCCCGCACATTTTGTTCGACCAGCACGATGGTCATGCCATCAGCGGCGAGCTCGCGGATGATGCGGAAGACGTCTTGCACCACGGTGGGAGCGAGGCCGAGGGAGGGTTCGTCGAACAAGATCAGCTCGGGCTGGCCCATCAGGCAGCGGCCGATCGCGACCATCTGCTGCTCGCCGCCGGACAGCGTGCCCGCCGACTGGCGCTCGCGCTCCTTCAGGCGGGGGAAGAGGGTGAACACCCGCTCCAAGGTCGCGGACGCGAGTTTGCGCCCACGCGGGATCGCGGCACCCAGGCTGAGGTTCTCGCGCACGGTCAGGCTTGGGAACAGCTGGCGGCCTTCCGCCACTTGGCCGATGCCGAGGTTGACGGTCCGGTGGCTCGGCCAGCCCGTGATGTCTTGGCCGCGAAAGCGGATCGCCCCGCGCTTTGGGCGGTGGATGCCGGCAATCGCGCGGATCAGGGAGGTTTTGCCAGCGCCATTTGCCCCCACGATCGCGGTGATCTGGTGTTCCGGCACGCTGAGCGTCACCCCATCCAGGGCTTGCATGTCGCCGTAAGCAAGAGCGAGGTCGGTGACGTCCAGCATCACACCTCCGCGCCGAGGTAGGAGGAGATCACCGCCGGATCATTGCGGATCGCCGCTGGCGTGCCGGCTGCGATCAGCTCGCCATGGTGCAGCACCACGATGTGCTGGCTGATCGCCATCACCGCGCGCATCACATGTTCGATCAGCAAGATGGTGAGGCCAGTCGCACGGTTGAGCTCCGCCAGGATCGCGACCATGTGGTCGGTTTCCGTCGGCCGGAGGCCGGCCATCACTTCGTCGAGCAGCAACAGGCGCGGTTCGGTTGCGAGTGCCCGGGCAACCTCCAAGCGCTTGCGGTCCGGCAGCGTGAGGGTGGCGGCGACCTGGTCGCGCTTGTCGTAGAGGTCGAGGCGGCGCAACACGCCATCGGCGTGGATGCGCGCGTCGCTGACCCGGCGGTGGCGCAGCAGCGCGCCGACCAGCACATTGTCGGCGACCGTCAGCTCCGGGAACGGTTTGACGATCTGGAAGGTGCGGCCGATGCCGGCGGCGGCGATTTGGTCCGGCCTTAGGCCCTGCAGCGACTGGCCGGCAAAGCGGATCTCCCCCGCATCGGGGGGCAGCACGCCGTTGATCAGATTGAAGCACGTGGTCTTGCCCGCACCGTTCGGGCCGATCAGTGCCACGATACCGCCCTCGGGCACTGCAAAACTGACCGACTGCACCGCCTTCAGCCCGCGGAAGGATTTCGAGACGTTGGTGAGTTCCAGCAGGCTCATTTGCGTCGCCCGAACTTGGCCGCGATCCACGGCCAGACACCGCCGGGCAGGAACCACAGCACCAGGATCAACAGCACGCCGAACACCACCTGACGCACGCCAGCGTTGGTGATGCCCAGGCTCGCGATCCCGGCCATGGTGAGTTCGCCGAGCGGGGTGAGGATCATCGCCCCCACGATCGGCCCTGCCACCGTGCCCATGCCGCCAATGATCGGCGCCAAGATCATCTCGATCGAGCGGGACTTGGCGAAGATCTGCTC
>JAAFHH010000020.1 GCA_013297545.1 Alphaproteobacteria bacterium | reverse complement strand
GCTGGCGATCCGCCGGGCGGCACACCTCCGGGTGGGACTCCGCCTGCTGGTGATCCTCCGGGTGGCACGCCTCCGGGCGGTACGCCGCCTGCCGGCGATCCGCCGGGCGGCACACCTCCGGGTGGCACGCCGCCTGCCGGCGATCCGCCGGGCGGCACACCTCCGGGTGGTACACCTCCGGGCGGCACCCCCCCAGGCGGCACGCCGCCGGGTGGTCCGCCGGCCGATAAGCTGCCGCAGGCCGTGGATGACATCGATATCGTGGCGTCCGACGACACCAATGGTGTCCAGGGCAACGTGATCCTCGGTGTCGTGGAACACGCGGCGGGCGATGGCGAAGTTGATAACCAGGGCGATGGTCCAGCGACTGTGGTCGCGGCGTCCCAGGGCAATCGGCAGATCACGGTTGGCGAGTGGTTCGATACCAACGCCGGCGGTCGTCTGCTGATCGATGCCGATGGCTCGTACGACTACCGTGCGCCAGCGCATCACGATGCCGTGCCGTTCACCGGCTCCGGCTCGGCGGTGCTGACCTGGATGGGGGTCGATAGCGAGGGCCAGGGCTGGTTCCGGTTCCGTAACCCCGGCGACAGCGATCTCGAGCTGGCGTGGGACAAGTACGGCTCCCCGGGCCAGACCGAGTTCACCGCCTACGCCAACAGCGACACCTTCTTCACGGTTGGGGATTATGGCACGGGAACCGTGCGCATCTTCTCTGATGCGGATGACCAGGTGATCCCTGGCCATAGCCGCACCTATGACGACGGCCAGCAATTGGCCGGCGGCACGGCGGGTGTGAAGGCGATCGGCAATCCGAAAGCCTTCGAACTGCCCTCAACCCAAGAGGTGTTCACCTACACCATCGCCGATCAGGACGGCGATACCTCCAAGGCCACGCTGAGCATCACCAACGAAGTGCCGGTGGATGCCCCACCGACCTTGACGGTTGAACTCGGCAGCCCCGGCGGCAATGAAGACACGGCGATCCCGTTCACCATTGCAGCCACCACCGATGGAATGATCACGGACATCGTGGTCGAGAACCTCGGCGGGGCCGTGCTCACGGCCGGTGGTAAGGCGATCGGCAGCTACGACGCGGACAGCGACAGCTGGACGCTGACGGCTGATGATCTGCTGGAAGCCGCGACCAAAGGCGGGCTGATGGTGCAGCCGATGCCGGACAGCGACCAGGATCTGAGCGATGTGAAGGTCACGGTCACGGCCTACGACGAGGGTGGCCAGATCACCACCGTCGAGCAAACGATCGACATCGCGGTCAACGCGGTTGCCGATCAGCCGCTGGTCGCTGCCGAGAATTCGGTTGGCACCGAAGGCGATGCCGTCAACCTGCGCCTCGGTGCAGCGCTGACCGACACCGATGGCTCCGAGCAGCTGACGGTGACGATCGGGGCGACGCAAGGGGCCGAGAATGTCCGCTTCACGCTGAGTGCGGGCACCGATAACGGTGATGGCACCTGGACTGTGAAGGCCGGCGACCTCGACGGCCTGCAGCTGACCAGTGTCACCAAGGTCGGCAACCAGACGGTCGACCCGACCGAGTTCAACACCGAGGCCGGCGGGCCGATCACCCTCACGGTGACCGGTACGGCGACCGAGGCGGCGGGCGGTATGGCGACCTCGATCGCGACGGCCGATGTGGAGATCAAGAACCTGTTGGATCCGCCCACCATCGTGGTGCAGACCAGCAGCACACCGATCTCGATTTCGGAAACCTCGATCCCGTGGAAGCTGGCATCGGAGTCGATCTTCCCGTATCTGCAGGAAGGTAAGGACATCACCACCGTCAACTCGGGCGGCACGACGACAATCAACGGGGTCGATCTGCGCAACTTGACGATGCAGGAAAGCCGCGAAGTGTTCGTCACGTTCCGCGACGAAGGGGCGGGCCACAAGAACGCCCTTGGCTTCTCGATCCTGGACGAAAACGGCGTGTTCGTGCGCTCTGAGATGATCTGGACCAACGCCTCCGAACAAGGTGGCGGTGGCGACCTGATCGCCGACCAGAGCAAGGTGTCCTTGGGCGTTATTGAAGAAGGCGAGACAATCAACTTCTTCCTGGTCGCCAACGGCTTCAACACCAACACGTTCTCGAACTTCACCAATGGCGAGTACGTGTTCAAGAACGCCGATGGGTCAGCGGCGACCATCCAGTCTTCGGCGCCGCAGCTTTGGTTCGTGTCCAACGACCCGACCAAGGCAGCGGTGAAGGTGAACGGCCCGGTGGTGCACTCGGCCGGGATGGATGGTGACACCAGCATCGCCAACAACGGCAACACGGCCACCAACGGCACCCTGGATCTCAATCCAGACAAGGTGCAGCACGCGATCTCGGGTGCCAGCGAAGCCAAGGGTGAAATCTTGGTCGGCTTCGAGGACTTGATCGCGAGCAGACACACCTCACGCCCGGGTGACGGCGACTACAACGACCTGATCTTCCGGGTCGAGGTCGGGCCGGCAACTGTGCGGGCGATGCTGCCGGGTACGATCGCGACGGAAGTCACGATCACCGATCCGGATCACCAGCAGCAAATGCAGTCGGCCAGCGTGCAGCTAACCGGTCTTGGCGCCAACACGTCCGGCGACCAGCTGCACTTTGACCCGACGGCCCGCGGCTTGATCGCCGAACACGGGCTGACCGTGGTGCAAGTGAAGGACGCCGGTGGCCGCGTGATCGGCTTCAACCTAACCGGTGATGCCGACGCCGGGGTGTACGAGGATGTGCTGCGCGGTGTGCAGTTCACCTCCGAGACCCCGACGGCGGGTCTGCGCCAGGTCGATTTCCAAGTCGTGGATGACACGGGCCTCGTCTCGCAAGTCCACGAAGTGCAGATCGACGTCCGCAATCCGGACGGGGCGCCCAACGCGCCGCGGGCGATTGTGGAAGCGCCGGTGGTGGATAACAGTGCGGCCATCCAAGCCCACGATGATGCCCAGGATGCGGCGTTGGCGGCAGCCAGCTTCGCAGACGCCGGCACGCTGGATGCGGATGGCAATACGGTGGCCACCGGCGACGAGGACAGCCTGACCACGGCGCTGGAACAGCAGGCGGCCTCGGCCGATGCGGCGGCGGACGCGGCCCACCTCGACTTGTTCTTGGGTGCCGCCAACCCGGCCAGCCAAAGCACCGTCGCGGGCTGGGTCGACGACAGCACGCCTGCGGCCCCTGTGCCGACGGATGCGGGTCAAGCCTACCTCGACAGCCAGACCGACCAGCCTGCGGCCCCCGTGCCGCCGGCCGCACCGGACGACCCGAACCACCAGCCGCCGGTGGTGTAAGCAACCGGCTGAGCTCAAGACCGACGACAACGGCCCGCACCTCCCTGGTGCGGGCCGTTTCGCGTGTTGCAGGTGCGAGCCAGCGCGACGTCATGTCCTGATGACAGGACCTTCATCAGACTGTCACCCTCGACTCTGGTAACCATTGCGTTATGTTGCTTTGCAGCACCGCCGAAAGCCCGTCCCTGGCAAGCCCCGCCCCCGGAAAGCCCCGCTGATGTCGCCCTACTTCGCCACCCACGCCGGTTTGTTGCGCTACGTCGCTGAAGATTTCCTCGCCATGGCCGACAGCTCGACCGAGCAGGCCGAACGCCTACGGGTCTACGCCAACATTCTGGAACGGATGGTCAATGAGCTAACCCCGGCTGCGGCGGCGGCGGGACAGAGTGTGGCGGGGTAGGGCGGTTTCAGATGATTAGAAACGCCCTCGACCCGCGCGTCTCTGTGGTAGCTGGGCTATTGATCGCCGGTACGGTGGTTTTGTTGCTGATCGCCTGATAGCTTGGCCTCGCACCGGGTGTTGGCAGCGTTCAGCGCAAGGAGATCAAGCAGCGGATTGTCTCCTGGAGCTTGCAGTCGGCGTCCCTACGCCCGCTCCAGCGCCACCGCGATCCCCTGGCCGACGCCGACACACATGGTGGCGAGCGCATAGCGGCCCTGTCGGCGGGCGAGTTCGAGGGCGGCGGTGCCGGTGATCCGCGCACCCGACATGCCAAGCGGATGGCCAAGCGCGATCGCCCCGCCATTCGGGTTGACGTGACCCGCATCCTCCGGGAGCCCGAGCCACCGGAGTGTCGCGATCCCCTGGCTCGCAAACGCTTCGTTCAGTTCGATCACCGCGAAATCCGCCGGTGTTAGCTGCAGCCGCGCGCAGAGCTTCTCAGTCGCCGGTGCCGGGCCAATACCCATGATCCGCGGGGCAACACCGGCTGTTGCGCCACCGAGGATCCGGGCGATTGGGGTCAGGCCATGGGCGCGGACGGCCGCGGCCGACGCGATGATCAGGGCGGCCGCACCGTCATTCACGCCGGATGCGTTGCCAGCGGTGACTGTACCGCCCGTGCGGAAGGGGGTTGGCAGTTTCGCGAGTGCGTCCAGCGTGGTCGCGCGCGGGTGTTCGTCACGCTCGACCAGCACCGGATCCCCTTTGCGTTGCGGGATCGCAACCGGTGTGATCTCGGCCGCCAGCACGCCCTGTGCGATCGCCGCTGCCGCGCGGGTTTGGGAGGCAAGTGCGAAGCGATCCTGCGCGTCGCGCGAGACCGAAAACGCCTCGGCGACGTTCTCGCCCGTCTCCGGCATCGAGTCGACGCCGTACTGGGCTTTCATCAGCGGATTGATGAAGCGCCAGCCGATCGTAGTGTCGTGGATTTCGGCGTGCCGCGAGAACCCCGCCTCGGCCTTTGGCAGCACGAACGGGGCCCGGCTCATGCTCTCGACACCGCCGGCGATGGCAAGCTCGATCTCGCCGGCCTTGATCGCACGCGCAGCCGCGATCACCGCGTCCATGCCGGAGCCGCACAGCCGATTGATCGTGGTGCCGGGGACGGTGTCCGGTAGGCCTGCCAGCAGCAGGCTCATGCGCGCGACGTTGCGGTTGTCTTCGCCAGCCTGGTTGGCGCAGCCGTAGAACACCTCATCCACCGCCGCCCAGTCGAGGGAGGGGTGACGCGCCATCAGCGCCTTCAAGGGCACGGCACCCAGATCATCCGCCCGCACAGACGCGAGTGCGCCGCCAAAGCGGCCAATCGGGGTGCGGATGTAGTCGCAGACAAAGGCATCCATGGGCGTGATCCTGTCAGGCAGCGGCGGCAGTGCGCCAACCTTGCTCAGATGGCGCAGATCATCAAGGCTGAGGCCTGCGTTGAGCGCGCGCTGACGAGCGTGTCGCCGCATTCCCCCGCTGGTGCGCAACCACCTGCTGCAGGCGAAATCGATGGACCAGCTGCGCAACGATCTGTCGGAAATCACACAAGCGCTATCAATCCAGACTCTTTTTGTGGAGCACCCTGAAGCTTCACGCTTCTTTGAGCTGGGATTCGAACCCTACAGCCCCGCCGCCTTCACCGCGGCACCCGCCACCGCCATTACCGCCACCGTGGTGACAATCCCCCTGTGCCACACGAACATCACCAGTACTGCCAGTACCGAAAGCGCAGCGGAGACCAGGTTGAGGGCACCAACGTCAACCATCGGCAGGCGCACCGGCCCGAACAGAGCTGTCGTCACCGTACCGAACAGAAAATGCAGCGCGAACCAGAGCGTGATGAAGCCGATCACACCAACCACCGCGGCTGTGATGCCGGCAAGCGCGCCGGCCAGCCTGGGTTGGCGGCGGATGTCGTCGAGGAAGGGTGCACCCGCAAAGATCCACAGGAACGAGGGCGCGAAGGTGACCCAGGTTGCCAGGATCGCCGCCAGGCTTGCGAGCAGCAGCGGGGGCACCCCCTCCGCCTGGCTGTGGCCGGCGAGGAAGGCGACGAACTGGTTGACCAGGATGGTCGGGCCCGGTGTCGTCTCGGCAAGGCCAAGCCCGTCCATCATTTCGGCCGCCGTGACCCAGCCGCGCTCCACCCCCGCTTGGGCGAGGTAGGCCAGCACCGCGTAGGCGCCGCCAAAGGTGACGACGGCGAGCTTGGAGAAGAACAAGCCGATCTCAACCAGGATCGACCCGGGGCCGAACACCAGTACAGCCGCCAGCACCGGTAACCACCACGCAACCAGGCACAGGCCCGCTGCTTTGGCTGCCGATGCGATCCGGCGGGGCTCTGGCGCCGCCTGGGTGGTCGCGGCCGGTGCCAACAGGACAGCACCGACGGCACCGGCCGCCAGCACGACCAGCGGGAACGCGATGTCGAACAGCAAGATGGCCGCGAACGCCAGCGCCGCCAACACCATCTGCACCCGGGTTTTCAAACCGCGCGCGGCGATCTTCTGCAGCGCGTGCACGACGATCGCGAGCACGGCGGCCTTGATGCCAAAGAACACGCCGTCGACCAGGGTGAGCCCAGTGCCGAAGACATAAAGCCACGACAGCGCCAGCATCAGCAGCGCCCCCGGCACCACGAACAGCATGCCGGAGGCGAGGCCACCGCGAATGCCGTGGGTTTTCCAACCGATGTAGGTCGCGAGCTGCTGGGCTTCTGGGCCCGGCAGCAGCATGCAGTAGTTGAGGGCGGCGAGGTAGGTTTGCTCGTCCAGCCAGCGGCGTTCGTCGACCAACATGCGGTGCATCATGGCGATCTGGCCGGCCGCCCCCCCGAAGGAGAGGCAGCCGATCAGCGCGAAGGTACGGATCAAGTCCGCAAAGCTTGGGGTCATCAGCATGCGTGCTATGCCTTCGGCATCGGCCAGAAGTGTGGTTCGCCCTTGGCGTAGCGCAGACCAGCGTGCAGGGCATCGTAGACCGGCATCATGGCGTCTAACATCGCGAGGTCATCGCGGTAGAGCGCAGACGCGCCGAGCGAGACCGCGAGCAGCCCTGCTGCTGCGGGGGCGAGCGTGTGCACGCCGGTGTCCGCACCGCGCACGATCACCGCGAGGTCGCGCAACACCGGATCCGTGATGGCGAAGCGATCGAGCAGCGTGTCGAACGAACAGCGCGGCCCGTCGTGGGTGACCGGCGCCCCCTCGATGTCGTAGGCCACACCGCCCAGTTCCTCGGCTACCGGCAACACGAATTCCGGGTCGACGTAAAGGAAGGTCGCGCGGTCATCAACGAAGCGGCGGATGAACCAGGGGCACGCGATGCGGTCGATCTTCGGTCGGCGGCGGGTGACCCAGATCGTGCTTTTGGTGAAGCGCTGGACATCGGTGGCGGTCGAGACCACCGGCGCGCCCGCATCCCGCCAGGCATCGATGCCGCCGATCAGCTGGGCGGCGTTATAGCCTTGGGCGCGCAGCAGGCCGGTTGCCAGCTGGCTCACATTGTGGCCGTGGATGCAGTAGACGATGATCGCGCGGGACTTGTCGCCGCTGAGCGCCAGCTCTGGCGCCAGGTGATCAGCGCGCCGGGCGGCGGGCAGCGTGTCGGTCGCGTCCGCGAAAATCTTCTCCCGCCGCACGTCCAGGATTACCGGGGCGTGGCCGGCAGTCAGGGCTGCCAGCAGCTGGGGTGTATCGATTTGACCGGTGGAGATGTCACGCATCATGGCTGGTCCTCCCGCAACAGGAATGGAACCAGCGATGCTTGGAGCGGGCGCTCTTTGAACAGCCGGGAGATCGCTTTACCCCGACGGCGACGAGGGGTATCGCCCTCGCCGCCGTGGGTCAAGCAGTTTCAATGGCTGTC
Organism: Alphaproteobacteria bacterium; assembly: GCA_013297545.1. Classification (GTDB taxonomy): domain Bacteria; phylum Pseudomonadota; class Alphaproteobacteria; order Elsterales; family Elsteraceae; genus RDXE01. Next base: position 7,412 of record JAAFHH010000020.1, on the reverse strand, counting down.
GCGCGGGGTGCCGTGCACCTCGGCGACGTTGAGGTAGAGGGTGGCGGCTTCCAAGCAGCCACCGCTGGACAGTTGGCCGACCATCTTGCGGTAGATTTCCTGCCATGGGGTTTGGTCGACCAGTTTGGGCGGCGTCCACGCGGCGCGGCGCGCGGCGATTTCAGCGTCTGGCACCAGCATATCGACCCGGCGCTTGGCGAGATCGATGCGCACCCGGTCGCCGGTGTGCAGGATCGCAAGCCCACCGCCGATCGCCGCTTCGGGCGAGGCGTTGAGGATCGAGGGCGAGCCGGACGTACCACTCTGTCGGCCATCCCCCACGGTCGGTAGCGCCTCGATGCCGCGGCGCAGCAGCGCGTCCGGCGGCTGCATGTTCACCACTTCGGCCGAACCCGGATATCCGACCGGGCCGACGTTGCGGATGAACAGGATCGAGGTCTCGTCGATGCCAAGGGCCGCATCGTTGATGCGATCGTGATAATCCTCCGGCCCTTCGAACACGATCGCCGTGCCCTCGAACGCTTCCGGATCATTGGGGTTGGAGAGGTAGCGGGCGGCGAATGCCGGATCGATCGTCGAGATTTTCATGACAGCGGAATCGAACAGATTGCCGGACATCACGAGGAAGCCCGCGCGTTCTTTCATCGGCTCACCATAGGCGTGGATCACCGCGCGATCGGGCTTTGGCGAGGCTGCGAGATCCTCGCCCATGGTCTTGCCCGAGACCGTGCGCGCACCCGGCTGCAGGCGCCCGGCATCCAACAATTCGCGCATCACCGCCGGCACGCCACCAGCGCGGTAGAAGCCTTCGCCGAGGAATTCGCCGGCCGGTTGGCAGTTGACCAGCAACGGCACGTCGTGGCCGACGGTCTGCCAGTCTTCCGTCGTCAGCTCCACGCCAACGTGGCGGGCGATGGCGATTAAGTGGGGATGGCAGTTGGTCGAAGCGCCAATCGCCGAGGCAGTGACGATGGCGTTTTCAAACGCTGCGCGCGTCATCACGTCGGACGGGCGCAGGTTCTCCCACACCATTTCAACCGCGCGCCGGCCGGTCATGTAGGCCATCTGCCCGCGTTCGCGGTAGGGTGCCGGAATCGCGGCACAGCCGGGCAAGGACATGCCGAGCGCTTCGGCGACCGAGTTCATCGAGAGAGCCGTGCCCATGGTGTTGCAGTGCCCGACCGAGGGGGCGGATGCGCACACCATGTCCATGAATTGCGCGTAGTCGATCTCCCCCGCACCCAGCAGCCGGCGGGCGTGCCAGACGACGGTGCCAGAGCCGACGCGCTGGCCATTGTGCCAACCATCGAGCATCGGGCCACCGGACAGCACAATCGCCGGGATGTTGACGGTGCCGGCCGCCATCAGACAGGCCGGCGTGGTCTTATCGCAGCCCGTGGTCAAGATCACACCGTCGAGTGGGTAGCCGTAGAGCACCTCCACCAAGCCCAGATAGGCCAAGTTGCGATCAAGCGAGGCGGTTGGCCGCTTGCCGCTTTCCTGGATCGGGTGGGTCGGGAATTCGAATGGGATGCCGCCGGCGTCGCGAATGCCGGCACGGATGCGGTCGGACAATTGCAGGAAGTGGCGGTTACAGGGGCTTAAGTCTGACCCGGTCTGGGCGATGCCGATGATCGGCCGGCCGGACGTGATTTCATCGCGCGTCAGCCCATAGTTCAGATAGCGCTCGATGTAGAGCGCGGTCATGCCCGGGTTGTGCGGATTGTCCCACCAGTCTTGGCTGCGCAGCCGGCGTTTTTCGGCCATAGGTCCCTCCCCTTGTGAGAGGGAAGCTTGCCTCACACCAGCGGCACCGGCAAACGGAAAGGTCATACCTTTGCGGTCAGTCTACGGGTGCCGACCGCGCTGTGGTTCAACGCCCAGGGCCGAAAGTGCCGCCAGGACATCGGCGACGCCAACGGCGAGATCGTCGCCAACCGCCTCGGCGCGCACCAGCACATGGTCAAACCCAAACAGGTTTGAGATCTGCGTGAAGCAGATCGAAGGGGTCAAATTGGCAGCGATTTCGACCACTTTGGCGCTGGCCGCGCAGGCCACGAGACTGGCCAGCGCAGCACCGTGCGGTGCTACAATCACCTCGGCAGACGCAAACAGGCCAAGCTGTTCTGCAGGGTTCAGCGTGCTGGGCACCACCCGCTCGAACCCAAAATCGGCGAGTGCGTCGCAGAGCTCTGCTTCATTGACCACGCGCCGTGCGCTGGCGTCTTGGCGCGAGATCAGCAGGCGCCGCGCCGGCCTAGGCGGAACCTGGGCGCGCACCCGGTCGCGCAGCCAGCGCAGCGCGTCGGGATGGCAATAGGGTTCGCGTTGCGTGGCGGCTGCGACAGCAACCGTCTGAAACACCGTCGGCGTTTGGTCGAGCACCAACACGCTATCGCCAAAGCCAAGCGCCTCGAGGATCGGCACCATCATCCCGGCCTGCGCGCTTGGAATGCCGATAAGAAACTGATGATCCCGAACTAAGAACTCAGTGTAGGCCAGTCGCGTTACATAGTCGAGCAGACAATGATAGTAATTTCCATTGAACGGGTCGCAAATCATTAAAATGTTATCCAAAGATACAGCGACTGCACGGTCCAGTTTATCTAGGGTTACCGCAATCACTTCCCCAACTAGTATTCCATTGTAGTCGTAGCCAAGATACTTGAGGCCGTGCCAATGCGGACGACGATTGCCGAATGTGATGATGCCGGCCTGGCCAAACACGACTGTGTTCGATAGCATCAGTATCGACAGATCCGATTGGCTACCGGTGTAGGCATAGGGCTCGGTATCGCGCTGGCTCTTAGCGAAGACCGGGTTCTGCCAGCGCCGCTGATTGGTATCGGCGGGGCGCGTGATCCAGCACGGCAAGGTGTGCGGCACGGCATTGGTGTCATCGAACGCGGCGATCGGGTCCAGGGTCGGGATATCCCACTGCCTGACATCTAGGGATCGAATAGAGGTTGCCCACGTTGTGCCGAGATGGTGTTCAATAAGACGGCACAACAAAAAACAGGTACTGCGATAGCGATGCACGTCAGTTGGAATCAAGACCTGCCACCAGCTATTGAAGTCCTGTGGATCAAGCTCTAACAGTGCCGACCGAAGATTGGCTGGTTCTGCGGGCAGCGGGTCTCCAGCGATCGCCGCCTCGATCATTGCGGCTGCCGTGAATGTCCAGGGTGCGGGATCCCCGGCACCTTCGGCCCAGCGCTTCAGTTTTCGCCACAGGCCGAGCGGGATCGGCTCAGCCGTAGTCTCGACGTACCGGCGAACGGCGAAAACATCGCCCATCGCAATCGCCTGAACGATCGCTTGGCTTTCGATCTGAGCCAGATCGGCCAACATGATGCTATCCATTGCTGCGCTGCTGGTATCGCTGGTCCGGTCCAGCGGTTCTCCCGTGCTGTCTACCGCCATGCCGTCGCGCCGCCTGCCCCCCTCACTGTGTTGCGGACTGAACGCGGTGGCTGCCCGCCTGGCCAGCGTCTCGCGCACCGCGCAGGCGGCGACTGTACCCATGGCGGCCGTCCGCCACCAGATCCGCTTGGCGGCAGACCGACGCCGGCGGAGTGCTGCCGCCGCGCTACCGGTGTTGGCTACGCTGCGGTTCAACGCCCAGCGCGGTGAGCGCCGCCAGCACATCGGCAATGCCGACCTCCAGATCCACGTCAACCGCCTGGGCGCGCACCAGCACGTGGTCAAAACCAAACAGTTTGGAAATCTGCGTGAAACAGATCGATGGCCCCAAGTCGGCCGCGATCTCGATCACTTTGGTGCCGACCTCACAGGCGACCAGATTGGCGAGGGCGGCGCCATGGGGGGCCACGATCACCTCGGCGGAGGCGAACAGAGCCAGCTGCTCGGCCGGGCTGAGCGCGCTCGGCACCACCGGCTCCACACCAAAATCCGCGAGCGTGTCCGCCAGCGCGGCCTCATTGACCAGGCGTCGCACACTGGCATCCCGGCGCGAGATCAGTACGCGGCGCGCGGGCCCGCGTCGAACCTGGGTGCGCACACGCTCGCGCAGCCAGCGGAGTGCTGCGGGGTGACAATGGGGTTCACGTTGCGTGGCCGCCGCGAGTGCGACGGTTTGGAACACTGTCGGCTGCTCATCGAGCACCAGCACGCTTTCGCCAAAGCCGAGTGCCTGCAGGATCGGCACCATCAAGCCTGCCTGCGCGCTGGGAATGCCGATCAGGAAAAAATGATCGCGAACCAAATACTCCGCAGATGCCAGACGTGTTGCATAGTCCAGCAGGCAATGGTAGTAGTTTCCATAGAATGAATCGCAAATCAGCAATATGTTAGCCGATAATACTGTGAAAACACTATCCAATTTGCGCAAAGTTAGAGTGATGATGTCAATAAGTGCCATGCCGTTGTAGTCATACCCAAGATATTGCAGTCCATGCCAATGCGGGCGATGATTTCCCAGTATTGGAACACCAATCCGGCCAAAGATAACCGTGTTCGACAGCGCCAGCACGGCCAGCTCAGATTGGGTGGCAGTGTAGGTGTAGGGGACAGTGCCCTGCTTCTGGTTGGCGAAGACTGGAGTTTGCCATCGCTGTTCGACGGTTTCGGCCAGGCGGGTGATCCAGCACGGCAGGGTTCTGAGCGCAACGCCGTCGTCATCGAACGCCGTGACCGGATCGAGGGTCGCGACCGGCCAGTGGGTGGCATCGAACGAGCGCAGGCCGGTCGCCCAGGTTGTGCCGAGGTGACGTTCCGCCAGACGAGCGGCCAAAAAGCAGACGATGCGCGACCGGTAAATGCCCGTGGGAAACAACACCTGCTGCCACGAGGCGAGATCCTGTGGGTCGAGGGCGAGCAGGGCAGCGCGCAGGTCAGCCGGCTCTTCGGGCAGTGGTTCGTCGCTCAGCGCCGCCTCGATCATCGCCGCTGCCGCGAACGTCCAGGGAACCGGCGCGCCACCGCTTGCCGCCCAGCGCGTAAGCTTGCGCCAAAGGCCGAGCGGGATCGGCTCTGCGGTGAGCTCGAGGTATTCTTGCATGGCGCCGACATCGCCGATCGCGATGGCAGCAACGATCTTCGCGCTCTCGATCTTGGCCAGATCATCGACCGAGAGGATATCCGCCGAAGCAGTGTTGGTATCGCTGGCTCGATCCAGCGGTTGTCCGGTACTCTGCGGCCCCATGTCGTCGCGCCGACTGCCCCCACTCACAGCACTGCGGACCTTCGAGGTGGCGGCCCGCCTGGCCAGCGTTTCGCGCGCAGCCGATGTTTTGAGTGTAACCCCGGCAGCCGTGCGCCACCAGATCCGCGTGCTGGAAGACCAATTGGGCGTGCCGCTGGCCCAGCGCGATGGTCGCGGCTTTCTGCTGACCGACGCCGGCCGGCTGCTGCTGCCGGGCCTGACGGCGGGGTTCGAGCGCTTGGTCGAAGCCGTCGCCGCGGTCGACCGGGTGGGCGATGATGGGCCGCTCGATGTCTCGGTCGCACCGTCGTTTGCGATCAAGTGGTTGCTGCCCCGGCTCGATCGCTTCCAAGCCAAGCACCCGGACATCGATGTCCGCCTGTCTGCCTCGATGGCGTTGACCGATTTCAGCCGCGACCCGGTCGATATCGCCGTGCGCTACGGCAACGGCGGCTACCCCGGTCTGATGGTGGAAAAGCTGCTGCCGGAAGCCGTCTACCCCGTGTGTGCGCCGGACCTGCTGGCCGGTGACCCCGCGCTCGCGACCCCAAACGGTCTTGCCCGCCACACGCTGCTGCATGATGCGAGCCCAGATGATGACCAGTCCTGCCCAACCTGGGCAATGTGGCTCGCCGCCGCCAGCATCACCGGCATCGACGCCGATCGCGGGCCGCGCTTCAACCAGTCGAGCCTGGTGCTGGAAGCAGCCTTGCTTGGCAAAGGCGTGGCGCTCGCCAAGGCGACGCTGGCCGAAGCGGACCTCACCGCAGGGCGCTTGGTGCGGCCCTTCGGCAGTGCGGTGGGCGTTGGCTTTGCCTACTGGATCGTCGCCCCGCCGGCGAAAGCACGCCTGAAGCGCGTGCGCGCGTTCCGCACCTGGCTCAAGGCCGAGGCGCAGGCGAGTTTTGAGATGGGTGGGGCGGGAATTTAATCCCGGTCCGCATCCACCCAGCCGAGGATCGCGGTGATTACCCGGCGCAGCATCGCTTCAGCGCGTTCGAATTGCTCGGGTGCGGGATCGGCCGGATCGGCCTCATTCATGTAGAGGCGTTGGGCCAATTCCATCTGGACCGCGTGGACGCCGTGGCTCGGCCGGCCGTAGTGGCGGGTGATCCAGCCGCCTTGGAAGCGGCCGTTCAGCACCACACTCTCGCCGGTCGCGAGGCACGCTGTCCCAACCCGTTCGGCCAGCACCGGATCGGCGGCAGCGCCGCCGAAGGTGCCGATGTTGAACACCGGCAAGGTGCCCGCGAACAAGCGCGGCACGTCGGAACGGATCGAGTGCGCGTCATACAACACAACCCGGCCGTGGCGGTGGCGCAGCCGGTCGATCTGGGTGCCGAGTGCGGCGTGATAGGGATCGAAATAGTCCTGCCGGCGCTGGGCAATCGCTTCGCCACTCGGGTCCGGGCCGGTGTAGAGCCGGGTGCCATCGAAGGTGGTGGTCGGCACCAGGCCGGTGGTCGCCTGGCCCGGATACAGCGAGGCACCGGACGGATCGCGGTTGACGTCGATCACGCTGCGCGAAAACGGCGTGCGCACCAAGGTGGCGCCGAGGCTGCGCGCGAAGTCATAAAGCTGATCGACCCGCCAATCAGTGTCCACGATCGCGAGATCGGCCCTCACGCCCTGGGCCAGCACGGCCGGCGGCAGATCCGTGCCGGTGTGCGGCAGGCTGATCACCAGCGGCCGGTCGCCTTCCTGCAGCACCCACGTGGTCATGGCACAGGCTCTCCTGCAAACACGCGGCCCCCAAGCCGGTTGTCCGCGATGCGATAGACCAATTCCGCCAGCCGGTCGACCCGCCAGATCGCAAGGTCGCAGGCTTTGCCGGCCTCCAACGTGCCGATCTCTTGGGCCAGACCGAGGGCTGTGGCGGCGTGGCGGGTCACGCCCAGCAGGATCTCTGCGATGGTTAGGCGAAACAAGGTCGCCGCCATGTTCATCGGCAGCAACAGCGACGTGATCGGTGCGGAGCCCGGATTGCAGTCGCTCGCAATCGCCATCGCGACACCCGCGTCCCGGAAGGCGGCGATCGGCGGCAGCGTTGTCTCGCGCAGGCAGTAGAATGCACCGGGCAGCAGCACCGCGACCGTGCCAGCAGCGGCGAGCAGCGGCGCGGTTGCGGGATCGGTGTATTCGACATGATCGACCGAGAGGGCGCGGTATTCAGCGGCCAGCCGGCTGCCGCCCAGATCACTCAACTGTTCGGCGTGCAGCTTGACCGGCAAGCCGTGGCGCTGGGCGG
>JAAFHH010000002.1:458-31114 GCA_013297545.1 Alphaproteobacteria bacterium | reverse complement strand
TTGGCCTAGCTAAAGCTAGGCGCTTCTTGGCGAAACGGCCCACCCTCGGTCAGCGCTGCCACTTCGGCCGCGACGTAGCTGCGCTCGCGCACCAGATAGGCGGCCACGGCCTGGCGGAAGCCAGGATCGATCAGCCAGTGCAGGGAATGGGTGGTGGTCGGCAGATAGCCGCGCGACAGCTTGTGTTCGCCCTGTGCGCCCGCCTCCACCGTGGCAAGCCCGCGCTCGATCGCGAATTCAATCGCTTGATAGTAGCAGCATTCGAAATGCAAGAACGGTCGGTGCTCCAGGCAGCCCCAGTTGCGGCCGTAGAGCGCATCGCGGCCGATCAAATTCAGCGCCCCGGCGATCGGCCGGCCGCGATCCTCCGCCAGCACCAGCAGCACCCGCTCGCCCATGGTTTGGCCGAGCTCGGAGAAAAACGCCCGGGTCAGGTAGGGTTGACCCCACTTGGTGTCCGCCGTCGCGCGGTAGCAGCGGAAGAACGCATCCCAGTGGCGTTCTTCGATCTCCGCACCGGTCAACCGGCGGATCACGACGCCGCTGTCGGTGGCTTCCCGGCGTTCCTTGCGGATGGCTTTGCGTTTGCGGCTGGCAAGATCGCCGACAAAATCCTCAAACGTGCGGTAGCCGCGGTTCTGCCAGTGGAATTGGTAGCCGGTGCGCTCCAACCAGCCCGATTGGGTGAGTGCTGCCACAGTTGGGTTGGGCACAAAGGTCATGTGGATTGAAGACAATCCCATCCGTTCGGCCACATCCACCAAGCCCGCCGCCAAGAGTTCGGCCACCTCCGGTGGGGCGCCCGGGGCGACCAGCAGGCGCGGCCCCGGCACCGGAGTGAATGGCACGGCCACCTGCAGCTTTGGGTAATAGCGCCCACCGGCCCGTCGATAGGCATCCGCCCAGGCATGGTCGAAGACATATTCGCCGTACGAATGGAACTTGGCGTAGGCCGGCACCGCACCGACCAAGCGATCACCCTGCCAGGCGGTCAACGGGCGCGGCAGCCAGCCGGTGTCTTCGCCCACCGATTGACTGGCTTCCAACGCCGCCAAGAACGCATGCGCGACGAAGGGGTTGGCGTCACCAGCACAGGCATCCCACAGGGCGGCCGGCACGTCGCTGACGCCTGCAACCTGTCTCAGCTGGATTGGATCGCCCCCATCCATTGGCTCAGGCGATTTCGAAAATCGCTTCGACCTCGACCGCGACCCCGAACGGCAAGGACCCCGCCCCGACGGCCGAGCGGGCGTGGCGGCCCTTGTCCGCAAAGATCTCCACCAGCAGATCGGACGCGCCGTTGATCACCTTTGGATGATCGCCGAAGTCCGGCGTGGCGTTTACAAAGCCCAGCACTTTGACGCAGCGCGTGACCCGGTCGAGATCGCCGACCGCGGCTTTCACTTGCGCCACGATATTGAGCGCGCACAGGCGTGCAGCCTGCTGAGCCGTCGCCACATCCATGGTGTCCCCAACCTTGCCGATGAACAGCCGCTCGCCGTTTTTCATCGGGATTTGGCCGGCGGTGAACAGCAGATTTCCAGTGATCACCGCGGGCACATAGCTCGCCGCCGGGGCGGGGGCGGCGGGCAGCTCGATCCCGAGGGCGGTGAGGCGGGCTTCAACGGTTCCGGCCATGGGGCTCTCCTTATATACAGCGGGTGTGCGGGGCGGGTTCGGTGCTGCAGGCTAGCGAGTTTTGCCGCCGGCCGCAAAGACGTGTGCCAAGCGGGGTTGCCTTCAATCCGTCATTCGCGTTTAACATGCCCACGCTGCAGGCAGAGTTCACCAGGGAGGACCAGGATGGGTAGCTTCAGCTTGATGCATTGGGTCGTCGTCCTGGCGATCGTCGTGCTGTTGTTCGGCGCTGGCAAGATCCCGCGTCTGATGGGCGATCTCGCCTCCGGTATCACGGCGTTCCGCAAGGGCATGAAAGAACCAGAAGCCGCCGAGGCCAAGCCCGCCGAAGTGCAGCCGCCCAAGGCGTGACGCCCGCCATCGTCCGGCCGGACGATGGTGTGCCGGCGGACATTGATGTGGGGATGGTAATCATCGGTGCCGGGGCGTGCGGCCTGATCGCGGGCCTCGCTGCCGCCGATGCGGGCTGCTCGCCCTTGATATTGGAGCGCGACCCCGTGCCATCGGGGTCAACGGCGCTCTCCTCGGGCTACATCCCTGCTGCAGGCACGCGCCACCAGGCGGCCCGCGGGATCCAGGACAATCCCGAGTACTTTGCCCGCGATATTCTGGCGAAAACCAAACAGCGCACTGATCCGGCCATGGCGCTGCGCGTCGCACAAGCGTCTGCGCCCACGCTCCAGTGGCTGGAAGACCGCCACTTCATTCCCTTCGTGCTGCTGGATGACGTGCACTACCCCGGTCACAGCGTCGTGCGCATGCACGCGGTGCCGGAACGCAGTGGGTCTGCCCTGATGGCACGGCTGTCGGCCGCCGCCGCCGCGGCCGGGATCGATGTCGTCCCCAACGCCCGGGCGACCACCCTGTTCGTCGACCCAACGGGTCGCGTCACCAAGCTCGCCGTCGAGCGGCCAGGCGGGCTGATAGAAACGGTTTCTTGTCAAAGTGTGGTGCTCGCTTGCAATGGCTACGGCGGTAATCCGGACCTGATTTCTCGCTATATCCCGGAAATGACCGCCGCCCTCTACGCCGGCCACCGTGGCAACACCGGGGATGCCCTGCTGTGGGGACAGCAGATGAACGCTGCGACGTCTGATCTCTCTGCCTACCAGGGCCACGGTTCTTACGCCGATCCACCGGGTGTCCTGATCACCTGGACCGTGATGGCTGAAGGCGGCATTCAGGTGAACTGCCACGGAGAGCGTTTTTCTGACGAAAGCCAGGGATATTCGGAGCACTCATCAATAGTGCTGCGCCAACCAGGCGGCGTCGCATTTGCCGTGTATGATGCACGCATCGACCAGTTTGCCCAGGCATTCCCAGAATATCGCACCGCGGACAGCCTGGGCGCGGTGCGTCGCGCGCCGGATTTGGCGACGCTCGCCGAGCGTATCACGGTGCCAGCGGCGGCGTTGGAGCAGACCGTCAGGCACGTCCAACGCTTTGCCACCGGCGGCGTTGATCCGTTTGGCCGCGACTTCACCACCCGGCCGGCGCTCAAGGGACCCTGGTGTGCCGTGCGGGTGACCGGTGCCTTGTTCCACACCCAAGGCGGATTGGTCGTTGACGAGCAGGCCCGGGTGCTAGGGACCGACGGCACAGCCCTGCCGAACCTTTTTGCAGGCGGCGGGGCGGCCCGCGGTGTCTCTGGACCTGCAGTCGATGGCTACCTCTCGGGCAATGGCCTGTTGACCGCAGCCACCCTCGGCCGGATCGCGGGGACCGCGGCTGCAAGACTAGTTCACAGCATTACTTGACATGGCCCAGATCCTGTCTAATACTCCCGCTGTCGGGCAAGTGTTCGCCCGGCATTTTCTGCCGAATGGGAGTAGTTGCTGGGCAAGAAATTCCAGCTACATCTGCCAAGTCGGAACTTTTTGCCGAGTGGACCTGCCAATGGCCAGACCAGCCCTGAACGACCCCGCCCTCGCCGGCCAGACCCAGCGTCTGGGTGGTTATGAGATCGACGGCAAGGTGCTCAGCAGCATCCGCAAGGCAGCCACCAAAACCGGCGTCGACTTTGGCTATCTGATGGCGCAGGCCGCGCAAGAAAGCTCGTTCAAACCTGATGCGAAGGCCGGCACGTCTTCGGCGACCGGTCTCTACCAGTTCCTCGACGGCACCTGGCTACAGATGGTGCGCCAGCACGGCGCCAAGCACGGTGTCGCGGAATTCGCCGCCCAAATCCGCCCCGATGGCCGCGTCGCTGATCCGGTCGTGCGGCAGCAGATCTTGGAACTGCGCAAGGACCCGCATTTGTCCGCCGTGCTGGGGGCTGAATTCGCGCTCGGCAACAAGGCGCACCTAGAACAAGCGCTCGATCGCAAGGTCGGCTCGGCGGAACTCTACCTCGCGCACTTCCTCGGTGCTGGCGGAGCAACCCGGTTCCTGCGCGCGGTGGACCAGAACGGCCAGACCCCGGCAGCCACCCTGTTGCCCGAAGCCGCGAATGCCAACCGCGCGGTGTTCTATGATCGCGACACGGGTCGCGCCCGCACGGTGCGCGAAGTGTTTGATCGTTTTGCCAGCTCGATCGAAACCAAGTCCTCGACCTTCGCAGGTTCGCTCGAAGGCCTGGAAGGTGCACGCGCCACCACCGCCCGGGCACCCTCGGTCGTGCGCCTCGGCTCGGTGACCGCACCGGTGTCCGCGAACCTTGGGCCGGGTGACAGCGACCCGACCGGCCCGACCCGCGCCTTCCTGTCGATCCTGGCGCTGGCAGCCCTCGACGGCTTCGGCTCCGAAGAGATGAAGCGCGCGATCGGCTTCGAGACCGGGGAAGACAAAGACGACAAGCAGGCGAAGAAGCCGGTCGACCGGTTGGTCTAACCGCCCATCATCTGTTGCGGCAGCCAGAGCACCAGGCCTGGAAACGCGGTAATCAGGGCAACTGCGGCGACCAGTAGGAAGAAGAACGGCAAGGTGACCTTGGCGATCCACCAGAGGTCGCGCCCGGTCATGCCTTGCAGAACGAACAGGTTGAAGCCAACCGGTGGGGTGACTTGCGCCATTTCCACCACCAGCACCATGAAGATGCCGAACCAGATGAGGTCGAAGCCGGCGCGCTCGATCGTCGGCAGCACGACGGCCATGGTCAACACCACCATCGAGATGCCGTCGAGGAAGCAGCCGAGCACGATGTAAAACACCACCAGCACGGCGATCAGCACGGCCGGGCTCAAATCCTTGCTGTCGATCCACTCGGCCAGCGCGCGCGGCAGACCGGTGAACCCCATCGCCAGCGTCAAGAACGCGGCCCCCGCCAGGATCAGCGCGATCATGCAGGAGAGCCGCGTTGCCCCCATCAGGCTTTCGTAGAACGTCGTCCAATTCAGCCGGCGCTGGGCGGCACAGAGCAGTAAGGCACCCAGCACGCCAACCGCTGCGGCCTCGGTTGCCGTCGCGATACCGGCGTAGATCGAGCCCAGCACCATGATGATCAGCACCACGGCCGGGATCAGATGGCGGCTTTCATAGATCTTCTGGCCGAAGGTGTAGACGACATCGTCGCGCGGGATCTGGTCTGGGTTCTTGAGCGACCAGGCGACGACATAGAGCCCGAACATCAGAGCCACCATCAGGCCCGGGATCACGCCGGCGATGAACAGCTGCGCGATCGATTGGTTCGCCGCGACACCGTACACAACCATGATCAGCGACGGCGGGATCAGCAGCCCAAGCGTGCCAGAGCCTGCAAGCGAGCCGATCACCATGCCATCGGGATAGCCGCGCCGGGCGAGTTCTGGGATCGTCATCTTGCCAATGGTGGCGCAGGTGGCGGCTGATGAGCCCGAGACGGCCGCGAAGATCGTGCAGCCGACCACGTTGGTGTGCAGCAGGCGCCCGGGCAACCGGCCCATCCACGGCGCCAAGCCCCGAAACATGTTTTCCGACAGCTTGGAGCGGAACAGGATCTCGCCCATCCAGACGAACATCGGCAGGGCGGTCAGCGTCCAAGACGACGACGCCCCCCACACCGTGGTCACCAACGCCATGCCCGGCGGGCGGTTGGTGAACATTTCCATCGCGATCCAGCCGACCCCCATCAGTGCCAGGCCGATCCACAGACCCGATCCGAGCAGCACAAACAGAAGGACGATCAACATCCACGCGATTGAGAGCTGTTCCATCCGCCTACTCCATCGCCTTCAGGCTGCCATCGTCCTGGGCCGGGCCGCGGCCCTGGAGGACCGAAACGAATTCATCGATGAACGCGACCAACAGCACCGTCACCCCAATCGCCATGGCGAGTTGGGGCAGCCACAAGGGAGTACGGTCTTGGGCGGAGGAGACGTCGTTATAGGCGTAACTCCACCACACCATGTCCCAGGAGAAGTAGGCGAACGCGCCTGACAGCACGGCGGCCGCGGCGAGCGACCAGATCTCCATCGCGCGGCGCACGGCCGGCGGGGCGCGTTCCAAGATCAAGCCGACGCGGATGTGTTCGCCGCGTTTCAGCGTATGCGCCAACGCGAAGAACGATGACGCCGCCATGGCATAGCCGGCGTAGGCGTCGGTGCCACGCACATAGACACCGATCGCCGTGCCAAACACCTGCAGCAAGATGACGACCAGGATCGCCACCATGCTGACCGCCGCTGCCCACGCACACGCGTCGTAGAGGCCGTCGAGCAGTCGCCGCATCAGGCGCGCCGGAACGCCGCAACGATGGCTTGGCCATCCGCACCTGCGCGCTGCAGCCAGTCTTTGGAGAGTTCTTCGCCAAAGCGCTGGAATGCTTGCTTGAGGGCGGGCGAAGGTGCTTCCACCGTCATGCCGTTCTTTTTGAATTCATCCAGGAAGAAGTTCGCCAGTTCCTGAGAGCGGCGCCAGCCGGTTGCCTGGGCTTGGGCTGCAGCCTCGGTGACCGCACGCTGGGTGGCCGCATCGAGGGCGGCCCAGGCGCGCTGGTTCACCATCACCATGTTCTTCGGCAACCACGCCTGGACGTCATAAAAGTATTTCACATGCTCCCACAGCTTGGCGTCGAACCCGGTCGCACCGGAGGAGATCATGGAATTCACGCGGCCGGTGGCAAAGCTCTGGCTGAGTTCAGCCGCCTGCACGGTGGTCACCTGCATGTTGGCAAGCTCGGCGAACCGGCCGGCCGAGGCGCCGTAGGACCGGAAGCGCAAGCCCCGCAGATCGTCGCCGGTCGCGAGCGGCTTTGGCGAGTAAAAGCCCTGCGGCGGCCACGGCACCCAATACAGCAGCCGCATGCCTTGCGCTTCAAGGCGGCGCTCGATGAACGGCTTGGAGACGTCAGCCAGCTTTTGCGCTTCTGGAAACGACGTCGCGAGGAACGGCACGTTGTCGACACCGAACACTGCATCTTCGTTTTCCAGGATCACCATCAGCAATTCGCCGATCTGCGCTTGGCCGGTTTGCACCGCGCGCTTGATCTCCGGCACCCGGAACAGCGAGGCACCGGCGTGGACGGTGATGTCCAACCGCCCGTTGGTCGCGGTGCGCACCGCGTTCGCGAACGCGGTTAGGGTTTCGGAATGGAAGTTGCTGGCGGGATACCCGGCCGGCAAATCCCACTTCACAGCCGCCTGGGCGTGGCCGAGGCTGGACAGCCCGACACTCGCCGCAGTCGCACCCACACCCGCCAATACATCACGTCGCCGAATCATGTGCCCCTCCTCGTGTTGATCCGCTACGATCTTCGGGTCCCCACCCTGATCTCGGGTTAGCCTGGACTGGGTGGACCACAACGTCAACGGATCGCAGTGCCGCGTGAGGAGAACACCGCCCATGGTCCCCCGCCTGAAGCAGTTTGATGCTGCAGCTCTGCTGGACGCGTTCGCCGAAAGCGTGTGCCTGACCGATGGTGCCGTCGACGATCCGCGCATCCTCTACGTCAATCCCGCCTTTGAGGCGATGACTGGCTACCGTGCGAATGAAGTAATGGGCTTGAACCCAAAGCTGCTGCAGGGACCGGACACGGATCGATCGGTGTTCCGCTCCATGCGTCGGATGCTGATGACCGGGCGGCTGTGGATGGGCACGGCGCTGAATTACCGCAAAGACGGCACGCCGTTCATGATGGAATGGTCGATCCGCCCGCTGCCCGGCCCCGATGGCGTGCCGAAAGCCTTTCTGGCCCTGCAGCGCGATATCACCGATCGCTATTCCAACAACCGGCGGCTTGAGCGCGCGCACCAAATGCTGCGCGGCATTCTGCGCCTGCCCGTGACGACCTTCCGGCTCGACCATTCCGGCAACGTGACCGAAGCCGCTGGCGGCGGGCTCGACCGGTTCCCGCTCGCCGGCTGCAACCTGCTCGAGGTGTTTGCTGACCAGCAGGACGAGCTGTTGACCGCCCTGCAAGGCGGCATGGTGACGTTCGAAGCGCGCCAGAGCGACCAAGTCCACCAAGTCTACCTCGATCACGACGCGCTCGAAGGTGCGGGCGCGGTCGGCTTTTCGGTCGACATCACCGAACGCAAGGACGCTGAGGACCGCGCCAGCCGCACCGCACTGATCGATGCCAGCACTGGCCTGCTCAATGCCCACGGCTTCGATCAGACCGTCGCCTCCAAGCTTGGCAGCCGCACGGGTGCGATCGGCTGGATCGCGGTGCTGCGGATTGACGATTACGAAACTCTGCTCGGCACCCTCGGACCAGAAGACATGGTGGAGCTGGTGCGCGCCGTCGCGCGGCGCCTGCGTGCCGGTGTCGACCACGCGGTGGTGCTGTCGCGTCTGTTCGAGGGCACTTTCGCGCTGGCCATGCCGAACGTGCAGGGCCGCTCGGGCGAAGCGCGCCTCGATCAGCTGATCGACCAGCTGCGCGCACCGTTTCTGTTGGGTGACCTGCCGGTCTCCGTCCAAGCGGTCGGCGGGCTGGCGGGCTACCCGCTGGATGGGCCGGATGTCTCGACCCTGGTGGCCGCCGCCAAGATCGCCGTCAACGCGGCGGGACGACAGTTTGGCGCGCGGCTCTGCCGCTATCAGCGCGACATGCAAGACCAGATGGCGCGCGCACGGCGCATTGCCGACCGGCTGCGCCTCGCGATCGCCAAGCGGCAGTTGGCACTGGTGTTCCAACCCAAGGTCACGACCTCCAGCGGGCGGATTTATGGGGTGGAAGCGCTGGTGCGCTGGACGGATACCCAGCTCGGTGTCGTCCATCCGGGCGACTTCATCCCGATTGCCGAGACCTCTGGCCTGATCGTGCCGCTCGGCGAATGGGTGGCGTTGGAGGCGATCGAAACCCAGATCGCTTGGGCCGAAGCCGGTTTTGACATTCCGATTGCGATCAACGTCTCGGCCGAACAGCTGCGCCGCCAGCGCCGGTCGTGCGAATTCCGCGATTTCTTGATCGCGGCCGCGAATGAGGCCGGCATGCAGCGTGACCGGCTGCATTTGGAACTGACGGAGTCGAGTTTTGCTGATCTTGCCGCGCTGACGGAGGTTGAGCACCTGCACGCGGCCGGCTTCACCATCGTGGTCGATGATTTCGGCAAGGATCACTCCACCCTCGGCCTGCTGCAGCGCATCCCAGCCGCCGTGCTGAAGGTGGACAAGCAGTTCATCGATGAGATCGACAGCCCGACCGACGCGACGCGCAGCCGGTTCTTGCTGCAGAAAATCATCGAACTCGGCCAGGGCCTTGGCATGGAGGTGGTGGCTGAAGGGGTGGAAACCCAGAACCAGCACCATGTGCTGCGCGACCTCGGCTGCGACATCGTGCAAGGCTATTTCTTCGCCCGGCCAATGGAAGCAGCTGACATTCCCGCCCTGCTGCGCCGCGCCAACCACACAGTTCTCGCCCAAGAGGCCGCCGCCGAGTAGCGGGCGATGCCGGTGCCCGTAGGCGTGATGATGCTCGCGACCGGCTTTCGCCGGTTGCCCGGCGACGTTGGCCACCCGGACAGCTACCCGTTCCCCATCCTGCGCCGGGTGGTGCCGGGGGCCGATGTCGCAGCTGTGGTCGATCGCGGTGCTGCCGGCCTGGTCGATGCGTTCGTCGCTTGTGGCCAGGCGCTGGTTGCGGAGGGGGCGCGCGCACTCACCACCTCCTGCGGGTTTTTGGTGCTGCACCAAGCGGACCTGGCGCGGCGGTTGCCGGTGCCGGTGCTGACCTCATCCCTGCTGCTAGCCCCAAGCGCGCCCGGTCCCGTTGGCGTGCTGACCTTCGATGCGCTGGCACTGACCGCTGCACACCTTGCAGCCGCAGGTCTCACGCCCGACACCCCGGTGGAAGGCCTCCCACCCGGCGGACCGGTGGCACGCTGGTTGCGCGAGGATCAGACCGATCCCGATGTCGCCGTGCTTGAAGCCGATGTGGTGGCTGCAGCGCAGCGCCTGATCACCCGCCACCCGGATCTCAGAACCATCGTGCTGGAATGCACCAACCTGCCGCCGTTCCGCGCGGCGGTGGCGGCTGCGACCGGGGTTGCGATCCGGGATATTGGCGATGTGGTTGAGAGGTTGGCGCGCTAGGCGACGCCGGCGACCTGCTTCAGGGCATCATCGATACGGCTCTGCCATCCAGGTCCGCCTGCCTTGAAGTGCTCAATCACTTCCGGGCTCAGACGGATCGAGATCGCCACCTTGGTTGAGGCTTTCTGCGGTCCTCGCGTGCGTGGGAAAGCCGCTTGAAGGTGTGGAGGAAACTCGGAGAGCGGGCGCGCTCTCGCGAAGTCTTCGGCTGTCCATTCCGGGTTGTCGTCATCAAAAACAATCCGAGGGGGCATAGCGACGAAACTCCTTCTTGTGCACCCGACGCAGGCTGATGGCGCGAAGCGTGCCGCCTCGGTCAGTAAACGCGAGACAGTACGGTTTACCGTCGATCAATCCCCAGGCACGGAAGCGGACTTCACCATAGTCGGTACGGGCATCTTCGAACATGCCATGCACCTCAAGATCGGCCGCGCGTGCGAGTGACACGCCGTGCTTGGCGATGTTGAGGGCGTCTTTGGCTGGGTCAAACTCCACATGCATTATCGTATATACGATTTGCCGCGTCGCTGTCAATGAAACATCGGAACTGCGCGCGTATCAACCCCACTGCGAAGCAAATGGCCAGGGGGCGGTGCAGGTGTCCGCACCACCCCCCAGCGTCCTCAGTGGTCGAATGGCAGGGTATCCAACCACCGAAGCTCAAGATAAGGGCCGGGGGCGGTGCGCGGCACCAGCCCCCGGCGGCTTCGGCGATTGACAGGCAGGGACGTCTTTCGCCGAAGCAGCAGCGGCGCGGGTAGCGGCCCGTGCCGTGTGCTCGATGAAAAGAAGATGCCCGGGATCTGGCCTGAACAGCAGCGCTGTTTTGGCAGTTCAGATCGCTATACTTGGGGGTAGACTTGGGATGCAGACTTCGGCATTATCATAACCATAGAGATCGATAAAATTCTCGGGATTTTGCTTGAAAAGATCTTTGACTTTGTCGAGGTCTAGCCGGCCACCCGGTCCAAGGTCGCGCGCGCAGCTTCCGTCCCCGGGACTTGCAGGGCGGCCAACAGGGCGCGCACTTCCTGGCGCGCCGCCACGTGCGACAGGCTCATGGTGGTGCCGGTGCCGCGTTCGCGCAGGTCGAGCAGGGTCAGGCCCTTCAAAAACAGCTCGCGGAAGATCACCCGCTCGGAAAAGCCGGGGGCGGTGCGAAAGCCAATGCGCCGGCCGAGTTCCAGCACGACTGCGCCTAAATCGCGCTTGTTGCGGGCATCCAAGGTGGACAAGCGATTGCGCATCACGATCCAGTCGATCGGCGGCTTGCGCGCCATTGCACGGCGCTTGCGGGCATCCCACACCATCTCGGCGTAGTGGGATGGTTTCAGGACGGCGAGGCTATCGGGGTCGACCGTGCCCAGCACATCGAAGTCGACGAAGCTGTCGTTCAGTGGCGTGATCAGCGTGTCAGCGTCCTGGTGGGCCCGGCGGGAAAGCGCGGTGTCCGATCCCGGGCAATCGATCAGCAGGATGTCGTGCAGGCTGCGCGCCTCCGCAATCGCGGCTTCGAGCCCATCCATGTCATCGACGGCGACTGGATAGTGCTGCGGCGCAATCAAATTCACGCCGTTCTTCGCTGCGAACGCAGCCCGGTTCTGCAGGTAACGGGTGAAGGTGCCCTGACGGACATCGAGGTCGATGGTGGCGACCCGCTTGCCGGCCTGCAGCAAGGCGACGATCAAGTGCATCGCCGTGGTCGACTTGCCAGAGCCGCCCTTTTCGTTGCCGATGACGATCACGTGGGCGCCCTGCGCCGCTGGCTGGGTGCTATGCATGGGCAGCAGTGTTGCAGAGCATCCCCCGGGTGCTTCAATCGCAAGGGCTGGGAGCGAGGCGGAGCGAGGGCTCCGGCATCGGCACCCCGACGCAGAGGAGGCTGGTGTGGAGCGAATCGACTGCCTGACCATCGGTGCCGGCGTCGTCGGTCTGGCGGCGGCCAGAGCCTTGGCGCTGGCCGGGCGCGAGGTGGTGGTGGTCGAAGCCGCCGATGCGATCGGCACCGAAACCTCGTCGCGCAATTCCGAAGTGATCCACGCCGGCATCTACTACCCAACCGGCAGCCTGAAAGCCGTGGCCTGCGTTGAGGGCAAGCAGGCGCTCTATGACTTCGCGGCGGAGCGTGGCATCGGCCACCAGCGCCTGGGCAAACTGATTGTCGCCACATCACCCGATCAGATCCCAACCCTGACCCGCCTGCAGGCCCAAGCGGCAGCCAATGGCGTCGATGACCTCACCTGGCTCGATCCACCCGCGATTGCCGCACTCGAGCCAGAGTTGCGGGCCGTCGCCGCCCTGCTCTCGCCCTCCTCCGGCATCATCGACAGCCACGCGCTGATGCTGGCCCTGCAGGGCGACCTGGAAGCGGCCGGCGGCATGATCGCGTTCAACACGCCTGTGCTGGGCGGCGCGGTGACACGGGACGGCATCGTGGTCCGCCTCGGTGGCGCTGAGCCGACAGAGGTGCTGGCACGCACGGTCGTCAATGCCGGCGGGCTTGCCGCCACCACCATTGCCAGCAGCATCGAGGGTGTGCCGGCTGAGGCTGTGCCGGCGACGCGCCTTGCCAAGGGCAGCTATTTTCGCCTCGCTGCCCGCTCCCCGTTCCAGCGCCTCGTCTACCCGGTGCCGGAGGTCGGCGGGCTTGGCGTACACATCACCCTCGACCTGGGTGGCCAGGCGCGCTTCGGCCCGGATGTCGAGTGGATCGAGGCGATCGACTACCGCGTCGATCCCACCCGCGCGGACCCGTTTTACGCCGCGGTGCGCACCTATTGGCCAGGATTGCCCGACGGCGCCTTGCTGCCGGACTATGCCGGTGTGCGCATCAAGCTGGTCACTGCCGATGGCAGTGCCCATGACTTTCGGATCGATGGGCCTGCCGTCCACGGCATACCGGGCCTGATCAACCTGTTCGGGATCGAGAGCCCTGGCCTGACCAGCTGCCTGGCGCTGGCGGAGCGCGTGACCACCCTCGCGGAGCAGCAACCATGAAGATCACCCGCCTCAACGCCTTCATGGCGCGCGACAAGGATCGGCCGCGCGTGCTGCTGCGCATCGACACGGACCAGGGTATCTCCGGCTGGGGCGAGTGCTACAACCATGGGCCGGACCGCGCACTCGCGCCGCTGTTCGACTACCTCGCGACGTTCCTGACTGGTTGGGATCCGCGGCGGGTCGAATACATCAACCAGTATTTGCTGCAGCAGACCCGGTTTCCGCCGGGTGCGCTTGGCCTCGCTGCCATCTCCGCGATCGACCAGTGTTGCTGGGAGATCTCGGCACTCGCCCTCGGTGTGCCGGTCTATCAGCTCTGGGGTGGCACGGTGCGCGACCGGGTGCGGGTCTATGCCGGCGTCTACACCGCCCCCGATCCGGCGGCTGCGCGCGATCATTTCGATGCGCTGAACAGCGCCTGGGGGCTGACCGCCTTCAAGCTCTCACCCTTCCGCGGCGACTTGCACGCCCAGCGCTGGGGCACCGTCGTGCGCGAGAGTGCGGAGTATTTCCGGCGCCTGCGCGAGACCGTGCGGACGGACTACGACATCGCTTTCGACGCCCACGCCAAGATCTTTGAGCCCAAACAAGCAATCGAGCTCGGCAACGCACTCGCCCCCTACGACCCGTTATTCTTCGAAGAGCCGATCCGGCCGGAGCATGTCGAGGTCTGGGGCGAACTCAACCGCGCGATCCGCTGCCCGCTCGCAACCGGCGAGAGCTTGTACAACCGCTACGAATTCCTGCGGCTGTTGAGCGTGCGGGGTGCCGATATCATCCAGCCCGATGTCTGCGTGGTGGGTGGACCGAGCGAACTCAGAAAAATCGCCGTGCTGGCGGATGCGCACTACGTCACGGTCGCACCCCACAACCCGATGGGGCCGCTCGCCACCGCCGTGAACCTGCACTTCGCGCTGACCCAGCCGAACTTCCGCATCCTGGAATACCGGCTGCCGGCGGGGAACAACTACGATGGCTCGGCCAGCGATGGGGCGGGGGGGTATGTGATTGATCCGTACCTGCCGGTGGATGGGCATCTGCTGCCACGGCCGGACCGGGCTGGGTGGGGGGTGACGATCGATCCGGCGGTCACCACGCGCGATGACTATGTGCACTGGGAACGCAAAGTGCCGCTGAAGCCGGATGGGGCGACGGGGTGGGCGTGAGGCGGCCAACCCTTGCTATCCGATCGAGAAATCCGAAAGTGGCAAAGTCGACACGCCTTGCAATATTGCAACTGTCCGACAATCGAAGTCAGCAACAAGCGCATTTGTATCATAAAAAATTCGGGTGTCAGTCCCGTTGCTGACGAAGTAAAATGTTCGATTGTTTCCAGAATAAATAGTTGTCAGTTCCGCAATTCTGGTTTCAATCGCATCGAGATTCGCCGGAGAAAACGTAACGTCTGTGCCACTAATGGCAAAAACTGCAACTTGGTTGCTAGTTAACGTCGGTTGGGTTAGCGTTGCCAGATTTACAGCCAATGTATTTGTCGGATTTACCGCCTGTCCTTGGAAATTTCCTGGAAGGGTAGCGGGAATGGTAAAGAAACCATTCTGTAACTGTACGTTGTCGACACCAACCTGATAGTCCGTGATGGTCTCGCGTGTGCTCACCACGAAACGATCGGCTCCAGTACCGCCGGTAAGTGTATCCGATCCACTTCCCGCGATAATACTGTCGTTGTCCGCGCCTCCGTCAAGAGTATCGCGTCCTCCACCGCCATCAAGAGTATCATTTCCGCCAAGCGCCAGAAAGTTGTCGTGTGGGAAATTCCCAACAACTGCGTCTGATGTTGCAGCATTCAAAGCCTGATCGCGGCCGAAGCCATTTTCTATCACTATACTGTAGGTCGGGTTGGCAGTTAGTTGAGCTTCAAGCGCGGTCGCCGCTGCCCCAGTCAGTTGAATCGTAAGCAGCGTTCCGTCCAAAGATAGTGACGCGCTGGTAAGTGACGCAAGGGTAAGCCGGGCATCACTCCCGTCCACACCATTTTTTGTTAAGTCAAACGCGAGCTTGCTTATATCAATTCTTGATCGAAAATCCACGACAGTCGGATCGGCACGCTCGGATCTGCCAAGCATGGTTTGCATTGTCGACCCATCAATCAGCAACCGATCGCTAGCAGCCAAGTACTGGAGCCCCTGAAACCGCGGCTCCGGCCGCACCCCATCCACCGTGATCGCCGCCCCTGCCGCCAGCGCCCCCGTCGACGCCCCGGTCGGCACGGTCAGCACGGCAGCCCGGCCGAACTGGTCCGAGATGCTGCCACCGCTGAGCGCCAGAGCGGAGGTCGATCCCGCATCAAGATCAGCGGAGTTCTGGCCGCTGGCCACCGTGTAAGTGAAGCTGAGCGTGTCTGTTCCCGTGCCGGAGGCATAGGTCGCAGTCCCGCCAGAGGAGAGCGCGAGGGTGGGTGTACCGCTCACGGTCACCGCTCCGCCGAACTTTACCGTCACCGTCGCCGATTGGCCGATGCCCAGCTGCGCGGACGGCGTGGGGGAGGCCAGCTGCGAGACGCCAATGGTCGCAACCGATCCCGTGGTCGCAACAACACTACCGCTGGCGGTCGAAGTGTTGCCGGCGACATCGCTGGCAAAGCCCGCCAGCAGGGTCACCCGGTCGAATACACCGTCTCCAGCGCCGAAGCCGGCAACACCGCTCAGCGCTGTGCTGGTGGCCGACGTTAACGTCAAGGTCATCGAGGTGTTGGACGTCACAGACGCACTGCTGAACGACGCCGCGCCGAGGCTCGCATCGGCTGTGCCGTCGTTATTGAAGTCGATCGACACCCCGGAGCTACCAAGCCGGCTGAGGATTTCGCCCGAACTGGTACCAAACGGCACGAACCCGGTGAAGCCAGATCCTGTCAGGGTAAGGGTGCTGGCATTCGAGGCAAAGGCTGCTGCGGTCAAGGTTGGTGCCGGCGCCTGGCCGTCAAGATAAACATCGCTGGTGCCGGAAAGCGACTTGGCGGATCCGATTTCAGGCAAGGTTAAAACGGCATTGCGACCGCTGAGCGACCGAACCGTGCTCCCAGGGATGACCGACAACGCCGCCGTGTTAGCGTAGTCGAGCTCGAAAGTCAGCTGCGGCCCCGCCCACGTATATGCAAAAGTGAGCACATTTGTGCCAGACCCACCCGTCAGTGGGGCGCTGCCAGGACCATTCAACGTGAACAAAAATGGTCCCAACTCTGCACTGCCGACAGTCACCACCACCGGCTGGTCGAACGTGACGCTGATCGGAATCGTCTGCCCAATGCGATACTCCCCATTCGGTGCCGACACCGACACGACAACAGGATCCGTGCGCGCAGCGAACGCTGCACCAAGCGTGGTTCCGGCTGGCAAGGTCAACGCCGTTGGCACTGCAAGCGGCGCTGCCGTCGCCGGTCCGACCCAATCGTTCGGTATGGTCGCACCATAGCGCTGCCACAGCGCGGTCAGATCGGTGCCGGACGGCGGGGTAAAACCAGGCGTGAAAATCGCAATGTCGACGATGCGGTCGAACGCCGTCTCCAACTGCCCAGTCACAATTGCGCCAGTGAACACCGGGTCTTGCGCGAATGTGGCGAGCGAAATGCCGTTGCCGAGTGAGCGGCCCTCACGCATCCCGAACGCAACGAAGTGGTCCCAAGCCGTAACCGCGCCCGAAGCAACCGCGGCAGCGACGTCTGGGTTGGCTTGGATGTAGAGGGCGGGTGTGAACACGGCCGATGCCGTGCGGCCTTCCACGCGGCCGAATGTGGCATGGTGGGCGAACGCCGTCACCGTGCCAGCGGCCACGGCCGCTGCCACGTCAGGGTTCTGTTGCAGGTAGAGCCTAGTGTCAAAAAACGCACTGGGATCGCGGCCTTCGCGGGCGCCAAACAGATCGAAGTGCTGCCGGGCGGTGAACGCACCCCTGGCCACGGCTAAGGCCACGTCGGTGTTGCGAGCGAGATAGAAGGCCGGATCGAAGCGAGACATTGCGCGATTGTTCCCACACCAGAGATATCGTCGCGAACAGGCTGCCTACCGGTCGCCGACGGGACAGCCTGTTACACGCCTGTATGGGATGTAGCGAGTCGAAAATCCAAATCCAGTGATGGTAAGGGTCACTGGCTTCATTTCATGAAACTGTCACCTCCAACTATAGGCGGTTTCGATTGCCACCCTGGCGTACTCGGCGCTTCAGTGCGGCAGGCGCCGGCAGCGCGACAACCGCGCGCAGCAAGGCATAGTCATCCGTCGCGTGCGGCAGTGCCATCGCAGCGACGAATTCCGCCTGAAAGCTTGGCTCCACGGCGGTTTCTACCTTCTCAATCCGCCGCACGAGGGCCGCGATGTCGGTCCGCGCCGCCGCGTTGACCAGCGCGATGCGCGCCCCGTGGCCGGCGGCGTTGCCGACCGATGTGACACCCGCCAAGGGGCAATCGGGGATCAAGCCCAACATCAGCGCGTAGAGCGGGTCAATATGGCTGCCGAACGCACCGGCGAGCTTGATGCGGGTGATCGCCCTGAGGCCCCAGCGCGCCATCAACAGCTTGGCGCCGGCGTGCAGGGCTGCTTTCGCCAGCTGGATCGCGCGCACATCACCCTGGGTAATCGTGATCACCGGCGTGCCCGCCCACAGGCGGTAGCCGAAGGTGCGCTGGTCTTGCTCCACACGCGGCGTGCGTTCGGCGAAGGCACCCTCAATCGTGCCATCGGAGGCGATGATGCCAACACGGTAGAGCTCTGCCACCGCTTCGATGATGCCGGAGCCGCAAATGCCGGTCACCCTGGCGTCGAACCCAGGCTCGTCCGACCACCGCGGGTCGCCGATCACTTTGATCCGCGGCTCCAGCGTGTCTGCATCGATGCGCACCCGCTCAATCGCACCAGGCGCAGCGCGCTGACCACCGCTGATCTGCGCGCCCTCGAACGCAGGACCAGTGGGCGAGGAGGCGGCGAGCACACGCTCGGTCGAGCCCAGCACCAATTCCGCATTGGTGCCGACGTCGATCAGCAGGGTCGGGGTCGCATCCAGGTGCGGCGCTTCGGCCAGGATCATGGCGGCGGCGTCGGCGCCAACGTGGCCTGCGATGCAGGGCAGCAGGTGCACCATAGCCCCCGCCGCAGCAGTTAGGTCGAGTGCCGCGGCCGGCAGATCGATCGGCCCATCGTCGGCCAGCGCGAAGGGGGCACCACCGAGCTCAACCGGGCTCACACCCAACAGCAGGTGATGCATCACCGGATTGCCGACGATGGTGAACTCCACCAGCTCGTCCTTGGAAGCACCGACCTCGGCGAGCAGATCGCGGGCGAGCTGGTCGATGGCACCACGGGCGGCTGTGGCGAGGGTAGCAGTCGCGTCCGGGTTCATCATGACATAGGACACCCGGCTCATCAGGTCGTCACCGAACCGGATCTGCGGGTTCATCACCCCGGCCGACGCCAACACAGCACCGGTTGCCAGATCGCACAGGTGCCCGGCGATCGTGGTCGAGCCGAGGTCGACCGCCAACCCAACGATCCGGTGCTGCACGCCCGGATAGACCGCGACCACTTGGGCGCGGTGGCGCACCGCCACGGTCACTCGCCAGCCACCTTGGCGCAGAGTGGCTTGCAGCGTGCGGAGCACTGCTAGATCCAACGGCGCGATGTCAATCGACCATTCCGCCGCCAGCGCTTCGGCGAGGCGCCGGGCATCACTGCGCGCATCGTGCATGTCGGGCTCGGCGACATCGACCACACGCAGGCTCACGACGGGGTCAACGGCAACGGTGCGCTCATCAGCCGCTTTGCGCACCACTTGGCGGTGGACTTGCGCGTCCGCCGGCACGTCGATCACCAGGTCGCCGGAGATGGTGCATTGGCAGCCGAGC
This sequence comes from Alphaproteobacteria bacterium, assembly GCA_013297545.1. GTDB lineage: Bacteria > Pseudomonadota > Alphaproteobacteria > Elsterales > Elsteraceae > RDXE01. The sequence continues at coordinate 12,174 of JAAFHH010000002.1, read as the reverse complement.
CGCCGGCCCTCCGCCAGTGGGCCACGCCGGCTGGTGTAGGCCGCCTCGCCCGCCGTCCAAGGTGGCAGATGCTCGGCCGACGAGGTGATGCCGAGGCTGGCGTAGTGGCCCTCCTCCACCCGGATCTGGCAGCGCCCGCACAGGCCACGGCCGCCGCAGACACTGTCGAGGTCGACGCCAAAGCGCCGGGCGGCATCGAGCACGCTGGTGCCGACGGCGACACGGCCGCGCTTGCCGGATGGCGCGAAGAACACCAAGGGCTCCTCGATGAGCTGAGACCGGTCACCGCCCGCCCGAGCAAGACGCATCAACTGATCGTCTGGGAACGCGCCGACCAAGCGCGCGACAGCGGCGTCGGCGGCAGCATCGAGGTCGTCGTCACAGGGCTCCGGCGGGCTGCGGCGCCAGGCGGCGAGGTAGGCGTCGCTGTCCTTGGCGCCGCCGCGCATCGCTGCGATATCGATTGCTTCTTGAAACCGCGGGGGCAATTCCCGCTTGGCCGTGCGGCGCCCGGCGCGGACGACGACTTGGGCCGGAATATCACGCCAATAAATGACAACACAGTCGGCCATGCCACTCCTCATCCTCCGGGAGTGGCCTCATAGCGCGCACCTCCCCCGCACACCAGAGGCTTCAGCGCGGTCCGTTATCCCTGAGGTGGTGCTGGGTCATCGCGGCAAGCGAGATGATCGGCCGGGTCCCAACAGCGGCTATGGCTGAACCACCAATTCGCCAAGGTCGCCACATCACGATGGGTGGGCAGCACACTGTTCGCGATGTCGCGAACGAAATCTTCCAGCTGGTAGTGTTCGCGTTCGTGATTGAACCGACGACTGGCCGAGTGCGCTTCATCGCTGAACGAGGTGGCTTCGGCAGCGAACCGCATGGCGAACAACGCGCGCAGTACTTCCCACGCAAATCCGTCGATCGGATTGTTTTTCAACGTGTTAAGCGTGGTTTGGATCGCCCGCGCGGTGTCCGCACACACGCTGCGCAACAGGTCCAAACGCGAGGTGACGGCCAAGCTCATGCCAGGGTGATAGCATGGTGGCGGAGCGTGCGACAGTAAAATTTCCGTTATGCAATGATCGGAAACGTACGGCGAAACGCCTCTTGAATCATCGGCAACGCCCAGAACCCGAGGTGCAGGCCGTCGAACAGAAACCGCTCATCCGTAAGATCATTCGCACTGACCATCATGTCGAACACCGACAGGACGAAGATGCCCCGGTGCGCGGCTGCAGCCGCCAGTCGTTGATTGTAGGCGCGCACCCTGGCGTTGCGCTCCGGCTCGGTGCCGGCCGGCGTGCCATACCAGTTAAGGCCCGGTCGATCCGGTGCTGCACCGATCGGCGCCCACAACAAAACGGGATGACCAGCAGCGATCAACTCTTCAGCCACCCCGATCACGGAGGCGACGATGCCATCGATCACCGTGGTCTCGGGCACTCCCTGGCGCTCGGCCTGTGGGGCGACATGGGCGCGCAGGTCGATTTCACCCACGGACAGCATGATGGTGCCACCCGGCGGAATGCGCCCGGTTGCGCGCAGCCAATCCAGCTTTTCCCGTCCCCCGATCCGGGTGCCATAGCGCCCGAGATTGTAGCCAAGCACAGCCCCCAGGTTGTGCGTAACGAAGGGTGCCATGAGCGCTGGCATCGGCTCCGGCACGATTGGCCAAAACAGCGTCGTGCCGCTGAAAATCTGAGCGTGGCTGTCACCAACGACATGAATTGGAGCGAGCGCGCGCAGCATTGGGCGCTCGTTGAGCATCTCTGCCCAGCGCCACTGCACGGTGCTGATGAAGTTCTCGGGCACCTCCAACCCTTGGCTGTCCAGAAACGGGGACCCCAGCATGGCAGCAGCGCTAGCCAGGACCTGCCCTCCCATGTTCGCTCCCATAGCACTGTAGGGAAAAGCCGCGCGCGCGCGCGCAATCGCATCGATCGCGGCGCTGGGTCGATTTTCGGCGAGATAGAGGGCGCACAGCACCAACAGGCCACCGAACTCTGGCGAAACCGTATCGACGACGTTCGCCAGAATGGCTTCGCCGAACGTGATGTCACCAAGCCGCAACAGTGTATGGCCAACCAAGGCAGCCGTTGCCGGGTCAGTCTTACAATGGGGCAACGCCTGATCAACCAACCAGCGCGCGGTGTCAAACGCCAACAGGTGCGAATGACTGAAGGCGGCAAGCGCCAGGCCGAGGGCTGTGCTGTAGGGTGCGCCCTCCAGCGCCGCGAGGACTTCGCGATGACGATACTCTGTCGACAGTGCAGCTGCCCGGTTGATTTGCTCGGCAAGTTCGATTTGGGACATGGCGAGAACGATTGCCAAGCACCGCGCCGAGGTCAAGCGGCCATGCCCGGTTGACAGAAGGGGGGCGGCCCCGGTTACCTCCGGCACTTGTTCGCAACACCCGGAGCGCTTCTCCCATGGCTGACCAGCCCGACCTTGAAAACCGCCTGTACCTCGAAATCGAGGGCGGCCGGGTGGTGATTGATCTGCGCCCGGATCTGGCGCCGAACCACGTCGCCCGCATCAAGGAATTGGTGCGCGAGGAGTTCTACAACGGCATCGTGTTCCACCGCGTGATCGCGGGCTTCATGGCGCAAACCGGCTGCCCGAAGGGCGAAGGGACTGGCGGCTCCGGCAAGAAGCTGAAAGCCGAATTCAGCAAGGAGCCGCACATCCGGGGCACCTGCTCGATGGCGCGCGCCGCCGATCCGAACAGCGGCGACAGCCAGTGGTTCATCTGCTTTGCCACCACGCCGCACCTGGATGGCCAGTACACCGTGTGGGGCCAAGTGGTCGACGGCATGGATCATGTCGACGCGATCAAAAAGGGTACCGGCGGCAATGGTGCGGTGAAAGACCCGGACCGCATCATCACGCTGCGTGTAGCGGCTGATGTGGAGGCAGCGTGATGCTGCGCCGTCATCTCATCGCAGCCGCTCTGCTGTTCGCCAGCATCGGCTCGGCTGCGGCCCAAGCGCCGCAAATCCGCGATCCGGAAAACACACTGGTGCTGACACTCTCCACGGGTGGCCCGGTGATCATCGCCATGCGCCCGGACATCGCTCCCGGCCATGTGCAGCAGATCAAAACCCTGGTGCGCCAAGGCTTTTATGACGGTGTGGTGTTCCACCGGGTGATCGAAGGCTTCATGGCCCAGACTGGTGACCCGACTGGCACGGGCACCGGCCGCTCGCCGCTGCCGAACATCCGCGCTGAATTCAGCCGCGAGCCGCACACCCGCGGTGCAGTCTCGATGGCGCGCTCCCAAAGCCCGGACAGCGCCAACAGCCAGTTCTTCATCATGTTCGCGGCGAATTCCGGGCTCGACAATCAATACAGTGTCTGGGGCCGAGTGATCGCCGGCATGGAATTCGTCGACCGCATCCAACGCGGACCGTCGAACCAGAACGGCATGGTGCCGGTCGACCAACGCGACCGCATCATCACCGCCCGCATCGCCGCCGATGTCCGCTGAGCCGGTCGACTGGGCGGCGTTCTGGGACCAGCGCTACCAGCACGACGACTACGCGTTCGGCCTGGCGCCGAACCAACACCTGCGCTCCCAGAGCTGGCGGCTCGCCGCCACCAGCCGCGTGCTGGTGCCGGCGGATGGCGAAGGGCGCAATGGCACCTACCTGGCGGCCCTCGGCCATCAGGTCACCAGCGTCGACATCTCGCCGTTGGGCTGTGCCAAGGCCCAGGCCCTCGCCGTCGAACGCGGTGTCGACATCGAGGTGATCACGGCGGACCTTGAGACCTGGGACTGGCCGGTCGCGCACTATGATGCAGTTGCCAGCATCTTCTTCCACCTGCCCCCCGGCCCGCGGCACCAGATCCACCGGGCGATGGCAGCAGCCCTGAAGCCCGGTGGCGTGCTGATCCTCGAGGCCTACCATCCGGACCAACTGCCGCTGAAAGCCCAGTTCGGCTCTGGCGGACCGGGCGATATCGCTCTGTTCTACGACGAAGCCGCGTTGGTCGAAGATTTCGATGGGCTCGCCATGACCGAGCTGATGACCGGCCTGGTCACCTTAGCTGAGGGTCCGTTGCACACGGGTCCCGCCGCCGTCATCCGCGCAGTGTTGCACAAGCCGCTCTGATCATCCGCGCGGCAGCACGGTGCCGATCGCAGCCGACGCGAACCCGATCGCAAACACGGCTTCGAACCCGCGTCGCAGCCGCGTGTAGATGCTGACCACGCGCGGTTGGGCGAAGATCACGGCGTAGCCGGTGAAGATCACCACGCTCTGCAGCCCAACCGCGCCGATCACCAGGATCAGCGCGTCGGTGCCTGCCTGCGGCCCGACGCCGAGCGTGTAGAGCGAGGCGAAGAACAGGATCGCCTTCGGATTGGTCAGATGCAGGGCGAGGCCACGCAGGTACGCCCGGCGCAGATCATGATCGCCCACAGCCGCCTGGAGCGCTGCCCCAGGCTGCATCGCCGAGCGGGCCGCGCGCAGGGCCAGGTAGAACAGATAAGCCGCTGCGAGGTAGCGCATCGCCTCCACCAGCCAGACATGGGCGTGCATCAGCGCCGCCAAGCCAAGGGCGGCCGCGACCGACCAGGTGAGCGAGCCCGTCACCACGCCGAGTGCTGTCGCCAGCCCAACCGTGCGGCCATAGCGCATCGACGTGCTGGCGATCGTGAGCGTCGCTGGGCCGGGACTGGCGGTCGACAGGAACGCGGCGAGCAGGATCAACGGTAGATTGAGGTCAGTCATGGGGCGCGCGCTCCAAGCGTCTGGCGGCATCGAGGCTGCGGGCCAAGGCGTCAAACACCCGCGGCTCCGTCGCGCGTGTCGCGTTGAAGCGCAGGTGGCGCGACGCCAGGCGGGTGGGACGGAACAACGCACCGGGTGCCAGCAGCACACCCTGTTCGGCGGCATGGCGGGCCAGCTGATCGGGGTCAACACCATCCGGCACTTCGGCCCAGATCAGCGGGGATGGCTCGGCCGGGCAGCTCAGTCCAAATCCAAGCTCGCGCAGCCGGCGCACCGCCAGTGCCTTGGCGGCTGCGATTTTTGGCCACAACCGCTCGACCTGACGGCGGTATTGGCCGGACGCCAGCACCTCGTGCACCAAAGCTTCTTCGAGGTGCGATCCCGTCAGCACGCTGCGGATGCGCGCCGCCGTCAGGGCTTCGATCACGGTCCCGCCCGCTGCCACGAAGCCAACCCGCAAGCCGGACCCCAGCACCTTGGTAAAGCTCGCGACATAGATCACCTGGTCGAGCCCACCCAGCTGAGTCGGGCGCAGCGGCCGGCCCGGGTGGAAATCGCCGTAGACATCTTCGTCGACCAGCAACAGCCCGTGCTGGCCGGCGAGGCCGAGCAGCCGGTGCAACACCGGCGGGCTGATGCTCCAGCCCGTTGGATTGTGAAACACCGCCTGGATCAAGAACAGCCGCGGCCGATGGAGCCGGCACGCCGCCTCGACCGCCGCGAGGTCCGGTCCCTCAGCGCCGCGCGGGATCGCGATCAGTTTGACGCCGAGCGGCTCCAGCATCGGCGCGGTCATGAAGTAGCAGGGGTCTTCGACCAGCACGCTATCGCCGGGGCTCAGCACAGTGCGCAGCACAAGATCGATGGCGTGGGTCGACCCGTGGGTGACCAACAGCTCTCGTTCCGGGTCGACGCTGATGCCAGACCGAGCGAGTTTCGCTGCGATCTGTGCGCGCAACGCGCTCGATCCCCGCGGTGCAGGTTCCTCCATCAGGCCTGCCCGCACGCCGCGCTGAAACCGGCTGAGGGCTGGGCCGCGCCAGACCTGGTCGATCCAGGATCGCGGCAACGCACCATTGCCGGGTGCAACCCAGATCGCCTGATCTTGAAAGAACGCCTGCGCCAACCCGACGGGTCCGAGGGAGGCGACCTCCAGCGGGGCGGCATCGAGCGGCTCCGGTGCTTGCTGCACCAAGCCGGTGACGTACACACCAGACCCCGGCCGCGCCTCAACCAGCGCCAAGGCGGCGAGCCGGTCATAGCTTTCCGAAATCGTGAAGGCACTCACCCCCAGCCGGCTGCCCAGCGCGCGGATCGAGGGCAGCTTGGCACCTGACGCAATCGCCCGGCTGCGGATCGCCTGCGCCAGTGCGTCGACGATCTGATCGGCGAGCGAGGTCTCGGCCTTGCGCGCGAGGGCAAACGTCAGCCGGTGGCCACCAACACTCACCGTCACCGGGCCAACCGGGAGCGGCAGTGCGACGACCGTAGACCGCGGGGTGGGTTCAGCACGCATGGCGACGACGCTAAGCCTGCGGGCAGCGGGTCAACAAGCCATGGCGGAGGGTGCCCGGCACCAAACTGTGCCGGTGCTGGACCAGCACAGTTCGTCCGACGCGTCAGTGGGCACGGGGTGTTCGGGGCTGTCATGCTGACCGTCCCGATCCCTGGCGATGGATAGCCCCGATGCCGCTCGACCTTTGGTTTGCCTTGGTTGCCTATGTCATGGTCACGTCGGTCACGCCTGGACCGAACAACACGATGCTGCTGGCGTCGGGCGTGAACCACGGGGTGCGGCGGTCCTGGCCGCATCTGATCGGGGTCAATCTCGGCTTCGGCGGCTTGTTGCTCGGGGTTGGCTTGGGGCTCGGCGCGGTGTTCACCCAACTGCCGATGCTGCACACGGTGCTGAAGATCGGCGGGGCGGCCTACCTGCTCTGGCTTGCCTGGCGGATCGCCCATGCACCGCCGCCGGGAGCCGTCGGCGACCGGCCGCGCGTGACCTTCGTCGAGGCGGCGGCGTTTCAATGGCTCAATCCCAAGGCCTGGATCATGGCGCTCGGTGCCGTGTCGACCTACCTGCCGCCGGAGAGTTTCTGGACCGCGCTTGGAATTGCGATCGCGACCTTTTGCGTGTTCGGCCTGCCCTGCAGCTTCGTGTGGCTCGCCGCCGGCTCCGCCTTGCGGCGGGCGCTGACGGATCGCCGGGCACTTCGGGTGTTCAACATCGCGATGGCGCTGGCGTTGGTCGCATCGGTTGGAATAGTGCTGCTCTGACACCGCGATTGCCGCCGCAAGCCCCGGCCGATACGCTTCCCCTCGATGACCATCGCCGCCCCGCGCTTGCGTGCTGAAGACTTTCTCGAGCTGGTCGAGCGTTCGAAGCGCGGCCGGCTGAAAGTCTATGTCGGCTCAGTCGCGGGGGTCGGCAAAACCTACCGCATGCTGCAGGAATGCCACGCGCTCAAAGCCCGCGGTGTGGATGTCGTGCTCGGCTACATCGAAACCCACACCCGGGCCGAGACGGCCGCCTTGCTGCCGGGCATCGAACAGGTGCCGCGCCGGCGCTACGAGTACCGCGGGGTTTTCGTGGAGGAGATGGATCTGGAAGCGATCCTCGCCCGCCAGCCTCAGGTCTGCGTCGTCGACGAACTCGCCCACACCAACGTGCCGCTGTGCCGCAACACGCGGCGCTACCAAGATGTGCTCGACATCCTGGATGCTGGCATCAACGTCATCTGCGCCTTCAACGTCCAGCATTTGGAAAGCCTGAACGACATCGTCGAGCGGGTGACCGGCGTCACCGTGCGCGAGACGGTGCCCGACAGCTTCATGCGCCAGGCCGACCAAGTGGTGAACCTCGACCTCTCGGTCGAAGACTTGCTGGACCGGCTGCGCAGCGGGCGGATCTATCCCGAAGAGAAAGTGCAGTGGGCACTGCAGCACTTCTTCCGGGAAGAAAACCTCGCGACCTTGCGCGAACTCGCCTTGCGCGAAGTGGCGGAATCGATCGATCGCACCAGCGAAACCCGCACACGCGCGGCAGCGGCCGATCGCACCACCGTCCAAGCCTCTGGCCGGGTGATGGTGTGCCTGCCATCTGATCCCAAGCGCGCGAAAATCCTGCTGCGCCGGGGCTCGCGCCTAGCCGGCCGGCTTGCGACCGATTGGTTCGTCGTCTATGTCGAAACCCCGTCGGAGGCGATCGACAAAATCGACAGCGAGTTGCAGCGCCACTTGCTCGACAGTCTGCGCCGGGCGAGCGAGCTTGGCGCCGAAGTAACCCGGGTCAAAGCCAAGGACACGGTGCACGGCCTGATGGATTTCGCACGCACGCACCGCATCGCGCACATCCTGATTGGTCGCTCGACGCCATCGCTCGCGGGTTTGATTGGTCGGTCGACCATGGACCGCATTGTGCGGGCAGCCGCCGGCTTTGATCTGCACATCGTGAGCTTCGAAGACGCATGATCGCCTTCCTGCTCCGCCTGCTGCCCGGCCGCTTGCTGCGCCACAAGGTGATGCTGGCGCAAGCACCCTTGGGTGCGGTGCTCGCCTTGTTCGGCGTGCTCGCGGTCGCGTCGGCCGACATCATCGGCCGGCAATCGCGCGAAGTGCTGGATGCGGATTTCCGCTCCGTCTTGATCCTGCAGCGCATGATCGAGGCGATGGAGCGGGTCAATGCCGGTGTGCTGCTGGTGCTGGTGGGCGAGACCAACCAGGGCAGCCAAACCGTGACCGAACACAAGGGCGAAGTCGCCCTCGCCCTCAACGACCATCGGCGCGAAGTCAATGACGCCTTCGAAAGCCGCGCGACCGAAGAGCTGGCGGCAGCCTGGGCGCGCTTTGATGCCGATGTGACGGAACTGGTGCGCCAGCCGCCCGGTGATGCGGCGACTGCGCGCTACCTCGTCCGGCTCGCACCCCAATTCGCTGAGCTGCGCCAAAAGGCCGACACGTTGCTCGGCACCAACCAAGACGCGATCGTGCGCCGCAACGACGCGTTGACCCGCACGGCCGGTCGCACCTTCGTGCTCTCGGCGCTGGCAGCTGTGCTGATGTTCGCCGTCGGCAGCTGGATCAGCTATGCGCTGACCGGGCGCTTGATGACCCCGCTCGATCAGCTGGCCGCGGTCGCCCGCCGGATTGGCGAAGGCGACCTCGATGTCCGCGCACAAGCGCCGCCGGGTGATGAAATCGGCGCGCTCGCCGCTGAGCTCAATTTGATGGCCAAGCGCTTGCGCGACTATCGATCGTCCTCGCTGGGCGAATTGCTGCAAGCGCAGCTGGCCCTCCTCGCGACCATCGACAGTTTGGATGACCCGATCGTCGTGATCGGCATCGATGGCGCGGTCACCACGGTCAACCGTGCGGCCGAACGCATGCTGGGCTTCCCGGCCGATCTTGCGGGCCGCGACCCGATGGTCGGGCTCGACGGGCAAATCCGGGCGGCGATCCAGGAACTCACCACCCACGTGCTGGCCGGACGCGGCGCCGTCGCGCCGAAAAGCTTTGCCGAAGCCATGCGCGTGCAGAGCGGGCCGGACACGCTGTTCTTGCTGCCACGCGCCGCCCCGGTCTACGAGCAAGGCTCCGGCATCGTCGGTGCCACCATCGTGTTCCAGGACGTCACGCGCCTGCGCCTGTTCGATGACGTGAAGGCGGACATGATGGCGACGGTCGCGCACGAATTCCGCACGCCGCTCACCTCCCTGCGCATGGGCTTGCATCTGTGCATCGAAGAAGTCGCCGGGCCGCTGACCGAAAAGCAGGCGGATCTGTTGCACGCAGCGCGCGGCGAGTGTGAGCGCTTGCAGGAAATGGTCGACGATCTGCTCGACCTCTCGCGCCTCGAATCCGGTCGCGCACCGCTGGCGGTCGAGCCGATTGATTTCGCCCCGCTGGTGAACGAGGCGATTGAAGCGGTCGAAACCCTCGCGGCCGATGCCGACATCACCCTCGAATCCGAAATCACCCCCAACCTGTTGCCGGCGATGATCGACCGCGATCGCATGGCGGATGTGTTGTTCGTGCTGCTCGAAAACGCGATCGAACACGCCCCGGCCAACAGCCGGGTGACGATCGCTGTGAAGGCCGACAAGTTGGGCCTGCGCTGCGATGTGGTCGACCGCGGTGATGGCATTCCGCTGCACCACCAGACCCGGATTTTCGACAAGTTCTACCGCACCGGCGATCGCGATACGAAGGCCGGCCTTGGGCTGTCGATCGCGCGCGAAGTGGTGACGGCTTTGGGTGGTCAGATCGGGGTGGAATCAACCCCAGGCCATGGGGCGACGTTCTGGTTCACCGTACCCGTGCTGGCAGCCGCGCCAGAACTGGAAACCCCCGCACCCCAGGCTTGAACCGCGCGCGCAATGCCGCTACCTCAAGCGCCATCTGCATCCAACCAAGCGCGATGGTCATGACCGACACCACAGTTGCCCCCCAAGCCTTTCAAGCCGATGTCAGCCGCCTGCTCGATATCGTTGCGCACGCGCTCTATTCCGATCGCGAAGTGTTCCTGCGTGAGCTGGTCTCCAACGCGTCGGACGCCTGCGACAAGCGGCGCACGCTGTCGCTGACTGACCATGCGCTGGCCCAGGGGGCGAACCTCACCGTGCGCATCGTGCCGAACAAGGACGCGCGCACGCTGACCATCAGCGACGGCGGCATCGGCATGGACGCCGAGGAACTGACCCGCAACCTCGGCACCATCGCGCACTCCGGCACGGCGAAGTTCCTCGATCAGCTGACCGAAAAGCCGGGTGACAGCCAGCTGATCGGCCAGTTCGGCGTCGGCTTCTACGCCGCCTTCATGGTGGCCGACCGGGTCGACGTCACCAGCCGCCGCGCCGGCGCCGAGGGGGCACACCGCTGGTCGTCCGACGGCCGCACTGGGTTCACGGTGGAACCAGCTGAGCGCGACGCCGGTGGCACCGATATCGTGCTGCACTTGAAGCCGGATGCGGATGAATTCCTCGAACAGCACCGCCTGGAACACATCATCCGTAAGTATTCTGACCACATCGCAATCCCGATCGTGGTGGTAGCCGGCGAGGAAGAAACCACGGCCAACACTGCATCTGCGCTGTGGACCCGCTCCAAGGCCGACCTCACCGAAGAAGCACTGACCCAGTTCTACCGCCACCTGGCGCCGGGTGTGGACACGCCATTTGCCCATGTCCACATCAAGGCAGAGGGCGCGATGGAGTACGCGGCCCTGCTGTTCGTGCCGGGGGCCAAGCCGTTCGACTTGTTCGCGCCGGAACGCAAGCATTCGGTCAAGCTCTATGTCCGCCGGGTGTTCATTGCGGAGGGCACTGAAGGCCTGATCCCGAACTGGCTGCGCTTCTTGCGCGGCGTTGTCGACAGTGCCGATCTGCCGCTCGCGGTCAGCCGGGAGATGCTGCAAGGCAACCCGATGATCGCCAAAATCGCCTCCCAAATCGCCAAGCGCGTGCTGGGCGATCTGGACAAGCGCAGCACCCAAGACGGCTACGAGGCGTTCTGGGAGAACTTCGGCGCGGTGCTGAAGGAAGGCCTCTACGAGGCGTTCGAACACCGCGACGCCCTGCTGAAACTCGCCCGCTTCCGCTCCACCATGCGCGATGGCTGGGTGTCGCTGGCCGAGTACAAGGCCGCGATGAAGGAGGGACAGACGGCGATCTACACCATCTCTGGCGATGATGTCGCGAAGCTGAAGGTCTCCCCCCAGCTCGAAGCCTTCCGCGCCAAGGGTGTCGAAGTGCTGCTGCTGACCGACCCGATCGACGAATTCTGGCCGATGTCCATCTCCGCGTTCGAGGACACGCCGTTCCAATCGGCAACCCGCGGCCAGGCGGATCTGTCCACCATCGAAGGCGGCGCACCGCCCGCTGATCCCGCCGAAGCCGCCGGCCTCGACCCGCTGCTGGCAGCCCTGCAGCTCGCATTGCGCGACGAGGTAAAAGCCGTGCGCGCCTCGACCCGTCTGACCG
>JAAFHH010000002.1:0-448 GCA_013297545.1 Alphaproteobacteria bacterium | reverse complement strand
GCGCGGTGTGTCTGGTGGCAGAGGCTGGTGACATGGACATTCGCCTTGAGAAACTGCTGCGCCAGCACCGCCAGCTGAACGAGGCCTCCAAACGCGTGCTGGAGGTCAACCCCGGCCACCCGCTGATCAAAGCCCTCGCCACCTCGCAAGCCGCCGGCCAGCCGGTCGACGACGCAGCGTTCCTGTTGCTCGACCAAGCGCGGATTGTTGAAGGCGACCCGGTGCCCGATCCGGCAGCGTTCGTCCGCCGCCTGAACGCGGCGCTGGCGGCGGGGTTAAGCAACTAGCGCCCCTCCCCCCGCAAGCGGGGGGAGGACGGGAGGGGGGGACCAGCTGCTGTCGCCTTCCGATAACCCGCTGATATCCCTCAGAAACCTCCACCCCGCATCCCTTGTGATCCCCCCTCCCAACCTCCCCCCGCTTGCGGGGGGAGGGGCTTTGGCGGCAG
>JAAFHH010000199.1 GCA_013297545.1 Alphaproteobacteria bacterium | reverse complement strand
GCACATGTGGCTTTGGTCCACGACACCATGATGGCAGCGCTCGCGTTCGCCGGTGCCGTTTGGCTGCGCTGGGGCTGGCAGGCGTGGGTGGTCGCGGACGAAGCGCTGCTGATCGGCACGCCGGTGTTCACGGCGGTTGCCGCCCTCACCTTCCGGATGACCGGCCTCTACCGCGGGGTGTGGCGCTACGCCTCGCTCGAAGACATGGTCGCGATCCTGAAGGCCGCCACCATCGTGGTGTTGGTGACGGTGGCGATCTTGTTCCTGGTGATGCGCGCGGAAGCCTTGCCGCGGTCCTCCTTGCTGATCGCCTGGGTCTTGCTGGTCGCGCTGCTGTCGGTGCCGCGCTTTGTCTACCGCGTCATCAAAGACGGCCACATCGCCAACATCCTGACCCGGACGCGCGAGGCCGGGCGCACGCCGGTGCTGCTGGTCGGATCGGGCGATGAGGCCGAACTTTTCATCCGCGAGATGGCACGCCGCACCGATGCACCGTACCGACCGATCGGCATCGTCGATTGGAAGGACCGCCGGGTCGGCCGCTCAATCCGCGGCATCCCGGTGCTCGGCACGGTCGACGACGTGCCAAAAATCCTGGAGCAGCGGCGCGATGGCGTGCCACCGGAACGCATCCTGCTCGCCAAAGACCGGATCTCGCGCGACCAGTGGGACGAGCTGTTGGCGCTGGCGGCCACAGTCCAGCTGCCACTCGTGCGCCTGCCACGGTTGGCAGACTTGCAGGCTGGTACCGCCCCCTTGGTGCTGGCACCCATCGCGATCGATGACTTGCTGGGCCGGCCGCAAGCCGAACTCGACAATGCGGCGATGGCTGCCCTGATCGCTGGCAAGCGCGTGCTGATCACCGGGGCCGGCGGCACGATCGGCGGCGAACTCGCCCGCCAGATCGTGCGCTTTGATCCCGCCTTCGTCACCCTGGTCGATCATTCGGAATACGCGCTCTACCAGATCGACTTGGAGTTGGCCGAAGCCGCCGCCCAGATCCCGCGCCGTGCGTGCCTGGTGGACGTGCGCGACCGCGCCCATGTCGACCAGGTGTTCGAAGAATCAAAGCCGGAAATCGTGTTCCACGCCGCGGCCTTGAAGCACGTGCCGCTGGTGGAGGCGAACCCGTGCGACGGCATCCTGACCAACGCCGGCGGCTCGCGCCACGTCGCGGACCGGGCGCGCGCCCATGGTGTGCAGGCGGTCGTGCTGATCTCCTCCGACAAAGCGGTCAACCCAACCAATGTGATGGGGGCAACCAAGCGCCTGGCCGAGGCCTACTGCCAAGCACTCGACCGGGCTGGGGGCTCCACCCGGTTTGTCACCGTGCGGTTCGGCAATGTGCTGGGGTCGACCGGGTCGGTGGTGCCCCTATTCCAACGCCAACTCGCGAGAGGCGGGCCGCTCACCGTCACCCACCCCGAGATCACCCGCTACTTCATGAGCGTGCGCGAGGCGGTGGAGCTGGTGCTGCAAGCGAGCGTGCTGGGGTCCCGGCCGAGCGCGCCGTTGGGCGCAATCCACGTGCTCGACATGGGCGAGCCGGTGAAAATCGCTGATCTCGCCCGCCAGATGATCCGCCTTGCGGGTTTGGTCCCGGACCGAGACGTGGAGGTAACCTTCACGGGCCTGCGCCCCGGCGAGAAACTCTACGAGGAACTGTTCCACGCGGCCGAGCCGCTGCTGCCGTCCGGCCATCCGGCAATCCAGCTGGCCGAGCCGCGCACGGTGGAGCTTGCCGGGCTTGCGGCCGCCCTCGATGAACTCGACCACATCGCCCGGGTGCGCGATAGCGATGGGGCGCTGGCACTGCTGCAGCGCTTGGTGCCGGAGTATCGGCGGGGCTAATCCAGCGGATAGCGCTCATCCATCGGCAATTCATGTGCCTGCGCCATCCAGCCGATGCGCTCGGCGACTTGGACATGTGCCTCGACCGGAAGGGCGTTCGGATCATCGAGGGTCGCGGACTGGATATCGATCATACCCGGCAGCACCACTTCGTTCGTGTAGAGCAATCCCGTGCCGCACGCCGCGCAGAAGTGCCGCTGGCCGTCGGCCGAGGAATGGTAGACCGCGAGCTGCCCGCGGGTGACGGTGACGGCCTCCGCCGGAAACTTCGCCCACGCAACCAGCGGCGCGCCAGCATGGCGGCGGCAGTCCGTGCAGTGGCACAGCGAGTGCCGCAGCGGCGCTCCGCGTGCCACATAGCGCACCGCCCCGCAGTGACAGCCGCCTTCGTGGGTCTGGGTGGACATGGCAGCTCCTGTTCGCTCAGCTACGCCGCCACCACTGTGATCCGCCCGGCAGCCCGCGAGCGCGGTTTGGCGCGGATCACGATCTCGACATCCTGGCCGACAGCGGTGAGGAACACCATCAACCGCTCCACCGAAAAGCCATCGAGCTTGTAGTTCGCGAGCGCAGACACCTTCGGCTGACTGACCCCCAGCAGCTCAGCCGCCGCGCTTTGCGTCAGCCGCCGGCGCTGGACGACCGTGTTGATCGTGTGCGCAAGACGCAGCTTGGTCTGGCGTTCCTCCGCATCAGCATAGCCGAGGTCAGCAAAGACGTTGCCGGTGCCACGGATGATGGTTTCGTCGGCAGCAGCATGAGTGCCGGTAATCATCTCATTCTACTCCGCTGCTCGGCGCGGCGGCGCTGGCTTCGGGCGAGAGCCAAGCCGACCACGCAGCAGCGCGGGGACATAGAGATCCGCATCAAGCGTTGGCCAGTAGAGCCCGAGGCCGGACGGACTGATCTCGATCACCGATAGGTCTTCTACGCGAGCGCCCGCCAGGCCCTGGATGCTCTGCACGGGGACAGTCACTTCAACATCCGACTGCAGACGCACCACAACCCGTTCACTGGCAACATCATATCGCGCAGCAACTGCATAGCCGAGCTTGCGCTTGCGCTCCATCCGGAGCTCTGCCAGGCGCAGTTCGTCGTTAGTGACGTCCATGGATCCGTCTCCATTCAGCACATAACAGGTGCACCTGCGGCTTCAACGCGTCAATGACGCTCTTCACATCCCGCAGCTGCAGCCCTCGGCTCTCGCGAAGCTCCGGTGGGCCGTGCGGGCAATTCAGCACAAACACGGCTTCCGCCCCCGATCCGATCACATGGACATGGGCCGGCCGATGATCATGCGTGTAGATCATCACCCTCAGCCCGTCGATCGCGAGCACACTCGGCATTGCCAGAGTGTAGTTGGCTGATGGTCCTCAGAAAAGTGGGGCCTAATCCGCCGGCACCTCATCCACCGCCGTGATCACAAACCCTTTGGTCACGGGATACCGCGTTTGCGCCTTGCGTTTGGCTTCGATGGCGTTCGGGGCGTCGAGGGTGACGTAGCGGACTTCGGCCCAGCTGTCGTCGAGCTCGCGGTGGAACTTGCCCTGTTTCAAGAGGTCGATCACCGTCTGGTTGAACACACCGATTTCGAACTTGGGCATTGCTGTTTCCTGCACCACACCGTTTGATCCGCCGGCCGCGGCGGTTGATCGCCTATGTCTGTGCCAAAGCCGGAGGGCCAATTCAAGATGTCGCTGTTCCGGGCCATGGCGACGGTCGGCAGCCTGACCATGGCAAGCCGCATCCTGGGCTTCGCGCGCGATGTCGCGGTCGCCGCCAGTCTGGGTGCGGGGCCGATGGCGGATGCGTTTTTTGTCGCGTTCAAGTTCCCGAACTTTTTCCGCCGGCTGTTCGGGGAGGGGGCGTTTAACAGCGCGTTCGTGCCGATTTTTGCCGGCTTGGTTGCAACACACGGGCGCCTGGCTGCCCTTGGGTTTGCAGAGCAAGCACTCGCCGTGCTGGTCACGGCCCTCCTGGTCCTGCAGATCGTCGCGATCGCAGCGATGCCGTGGCTGATGCTGGTGCTGGCACCCGGCTTTGCGGATGAACCAGCCCAGTTCGCACTCGCGATCGAGCTTACCCGAATCACCTTCCCCTATCTGCTGTTCATCTGCTTGGTCGCGTTGATGTCCGGCATGCTGAACGCACTCGACCGGTTTGCCGCCGCCGCCGCCGCACCGATCCTGCTCAACCTCGCGATGTTGGTCGCGGTCGCCGGTTGGCCGATCCTCGGCCTCGCGAGTGCGGCCCATGGGCTTGCCTGGGGCGTGTTTGTCGCAGGCGTGCTGCAGTTGATCTGGCTCAGCGTCGGGCTCCAGCGCGCCGGGGTGGTGCTGCGATTGCCGCGCCCGCGGCTCACGCCAGAGGTGCGCCGGCTGTTGCGGTTGATGGGGCCAGGCGCGATTGGGGCGGGGGTCACCCAGATCAACTTGCTGATCGACATCATACTGGCGTCGCTGCTGCCAACCGGATCGGTCAGCTACCTCTACTACGCCGACCGGGTGAACCAGCTGCCGCTGGGTATTCTCGGGGCGGCGATCGGCACGGCGCTGCTGCCGATGCTCAGCCGCCAGATCCGCTCCGGCATGACCGACGCGGCCGCGAACGCACAAAGCCGCGCGCTCGAATACGCGCTGGTGCTGGGTGTGCCATCGACCATCGGGCTCGTCCTGCTGTGCCAGCCGATCATCGCGGTGCTGTTCGAACGCGGCGCGTTCGGCCCGGATGAGACCGCCGCCACCTCAGCCGCACTTGCTGCCTTCGCGATCGGCCTGCCGGCCTATCTGATGGTGAAAGTGTTCGCGACCTGCTTCTTCGCCCGCGAAGACACCACGACACCGGTTAAGATTGCGATCGTCGCGGTCGGCTTCAATCTGGTGCTCAACCTTTTGCTGATGCAGGTGCTGGCCCATGTTGGCCTCGCGCTGTCGACCGCACTTGCGGGCTATCTGAACGCTGGCCTGTTGGGCCTCGCCCTCCACCGCCGCGGTTGGCTGAGCACCGACGTGCGCCTGCGCCGCCGGCTGATGGGCCTCGCCGCAACCGCCGTTGCGATGGTGGCGGCGTTGGTGACGGCGCAGGCGCTGCTCGGCACCGGGCCGCTCGATCTCTTGGCGCTGTGTGCCATCGGTGCTCTCACCTTTGCTGGGGTTGGCCAGCTGAGCGGCGCGATCGATTGGGCGGACCTCCGGCGGTCCTTGCGGCGCGCACGCTGAGCGCTTGACGCCTGCGCGCCCACGCCGTACTCCGCAGCCCATGCACCACCGCGTCTTCTCCGGCATTCAGCCGACTGGCAACCTGCACCTCGGCAATTATCTGGGGGCGATCCGTAACTGGGTTGGCTTCCAAGACCGGATGGAGACGGTGTTTTGCATCGTCGACCTGCACGCGCTGACCCAGCAGCCGGCGGCGGCGGACATGCAGCCGAACATCCGCGAGGTCACGGCAGCCTATCTGGCATCGGGCATTGATCCCAAACGCGCGATCATCTTTGCCCAGAGCCGGGTGTCCGTGCACGCCGAACTCGCCTGGGTGTTGAGCTGCCACGCGCCGCTCGGCTGGCTCAACCGGATGACCCAGTTCAAGGAAAAAGCCGGCAAGGACAAGGATGTCGCGGTCACCGGCCTTTACACCTATCCGGTGCTGATGGCGGCCGACATCTTGGCCTATCGCGCAACGCACGTGCCGGTGGGCGAAGACCAAAAGCAACACCTGGAACTCGCCCGCGACATCGCCGGTGCCTTCAACCGCCACTACGGCGTCGACTTCTTCCCGCTGCCGGAACCGGAGATTTTTGGCGCTGCGACGCGGGTGATGAGTCTCCGCGATGGCACCAAGAAGATGTCGAAGTCGGACCCGTCGGACTACAGCCGCCTGGTGATGACCGACGATGCCGACACCATCGCCCTCAAACTGCGCAAGGCGAAAACCGATACCGAGCCCTTGCCGGAACCCGGTACCAGCTTCGAAGCCGCCCGCCCGGAAGCCGCCAACCTGATCGGCATCTACGCAGCCCTGTCGGACCAAACCCGCGATGCCGTGCTGACCCAATGGGCCGGCCAGCAATTCTCCGGCTTTAAGCGCGAGTTGACCGAGCGCGCCGTCGCCGTGCTCGGCCCGATTGGTGCTGAGATGAAGCGCCTGCTCGCAGCCCCCGACCATGTCGACGCCGTCCTGGCTGATGGGGCGGAGCGCGCGCGGGCAATCGCGAACCCGATCTGGGACGAGGCGCGGCGAATTATTGGGCTGAGCTGACACCAACCCACATTTCGCCCCTCCCCTCGCAAGCGGGGGGAGGCCGGGAGGGGGGGACCAGCCGCTGACGGAACCAGCAATCCGAGCG